>JAEUQL010000795.1 GCA_016789295.1 Blastocatellia bacterium
TAGATATCTAAAAATCTGTAGAGGGAGTAATGTTAGCTTTAACAGTTTTGCTAGACAACACCTGTTCTCCTACAACTTCTGTCTAGAATCTTCTGGAGAAGAACCTCTTGCAATAATCTTCATAAGTTGAATAAACTCCGGGTTTTGAAGCAGAAAAGCTTTCAAAAATGAGAAGTTTTTAAAAATAAAGAAACTTAGGAGTAAGCGGTTGATCTACCGACTCTACACAGCATCATTCTTTTTACTAAAATTTCTTGACACTCTATCAAAAACCCTTCTCGACTACGGTTGGATTGGTCTTTTTGCAATAGCACTACTCGACTCTACATTTGTTCCAGTGCCAAGTGGGCCAGATGTTCTATTAATAGGACTTTCAATAGGGTCTACATTGAGCAACATAATTATCTGCATGGTTGCTGCTACTGTTGGATCAACGCTTGGATGTTCCATACTCTACCTAGCCTCAAAGAATGCTGGAGTTCGTGCTCTGAAACGCATCAGTCCTGAAAAGCGTGAGTATGTCAAAGATATGCTTGGTCGCTACGATCTGTTAGCTGTAATAGGTGCATCACTGATGCCACCTCCATTTCCATTCAAACCCTTTATAATCTGTGCTGGAGTCTTCAACTTTGACTTGAAAAGGTTAATAGCCGGTCTGTTAATTGGCCGTTCTGCCAGATTTATCATTCTTGGTCTGCTTTCACTCTATTTTGGACAAGCTACAATAGAGCTTGTCAAACGTCACGGATGGAAGGTTTTAGTAGTAATAATTATCTTAGGAGGGCTGGCCTACCTTATTAAATACTTCAGTTCTAGAAAAAAAGCTAACCAAAAGAGTTAAGCTGATATATCTAATTGGAGACTACATCTTATCTGCTTCTTTTTAAGACAAGGCTACTAATTAAATTTCAAAAA
Source organism: Blastocatellia bacterium (assembly GCA_016789295.1). Lineage (GTDB taxonomy): Bacteria > Acidobacteriota > Blastocatellia > Chloracidobacteriales > JADJPF01 > JAEUQL01. The sequence continues at coordinate 916 of JAEUQL010000795.1, forward strand.
ATGTTTGGAAGAATCCCGAAGTTGTGTAAATATAAGTAGACCAATTTTTTGAGAAAGTCTCCCTTAAGTTTTTTAGAAGTTAAAGTGAAAATCAAGAGAAAAACTCTTCACCAAACTAAGAAAGGAGGGAAAAATGAAGCAGAAAGCTTTCAGTAGAGAAAACACTAACAAAGAGAAAATAGACACGTCATTTAGAAACAGACATAGACGCAACCTAGAAACCACCTCACCAGATCCTGCAAAACATATCTCCAACATACTTGATGGAGTTGTAGAACTCAAAAAGTATTTTGAACAGCGAGAAATAGAGAACAAGCATTTTCATTAATTTTCATTCATTAACAGCTATTTTCCTAAGATCGAGTTGAAAAGCACCATGTACGATATTTTCGAGCAACAGACCATTTCTAACTGATCTAGCTGCTTATGCCCATCAAGGTACTGTTGATCGATAACCGAGTTCATAGATCGCGCTGATACCTATCAACCAACCTCTCTCGTTATCGTTTTCTATAAACTCTAAGTTTCTATATTTCTTGTAGATTTTTGCAGATGCTAGATTATAAAAGGAACAGTTGTACAGATAAACAGCTATACACTTGAACATTCTACCTTTTTGCTGTGTAAGCGGCATAAAAGACAGTTTTTTGCTAAGTCTCTACAGCACTCACTGTAGAAAGCAGAGAGTTGATGGTCTGTATAGTTTCTCCTGAAGAAAGAATATCACGAAGCTCTTGCAGAAAATCTGTCTCGTAGTCTATTTTAACGTGAGTTCGGTATAATTAAAAGCGAGTAAAAGGCCATAAAGTCAAAGAGATAGGGTCAAAATGAACAAGTTTGTCACGAAAAGTATAAGAGACTAAAGCAGCAGTTAAACAAGGATGACGAGAATGCTCAATCTGAGAAATATTCTTAAGCTGGTCGTTAACAGTCTC
>JAEUQL010000796.1 GCA_016789295.1 Blastocatellia bacterium
TCAACCAGAATAGACGCAATTTGAAAGCTCTCAAAGAACAGTTGAGCATTGCTGATATGAGCTTTCGCAAAAAGTTGATTGAACTGATTGCACGAACACAGTCGGCATACTACGACTTAGCCTTTGCGCTAGAAAACGAAAAGATTCAGTGTGATGCAGTGAACCTGGCAGCAGAACAGTTACGTCGTGCACAGACAGAAGTAGAGTCTGGCAGAGTAGCACCTATTGAGGTTGATGCAGTAGAAGCTGAATTTGAGAGGCGTAAAGAGATAGCTATTTCAGAGTTGATGTCCATAACCCAAGCTGAAAATAGACTCAAGAACTTGATCTTGCACGACCCCAGTAGTGACGAGTGGAACTATCAGATCTTACCTACTGACAAAATAAGTTTTCTACCAGAAGAGATAGACCTTGAGCAAGCAATAGAGACTGCAATGAAGAAGCGTCCAGAGATTGAAGAGATGAATCTACAAGAGAAGATAAACAGAGTAGAAGTAGATTACATGAAAAACCAGGCAAAGCCCCAAATAGACGTTTTCTATCGCTTCAGCACAGAAGGAGTTGCTGGTGGCAAGGATGCCCCAAATTTCTTCAATTTCAAACAACAGCCAGACTTTATAGGAGGTTATGCAACGGCACTGAGAAATATATTTGGCTTTCGTACTTACGAGATTGGAGCTAGTTTTAATATCCCTTTTCGTAACCGCACTGCAAAAGCTAATCTGACAAATGCTCTTATAAGTTCTAACCAAATAGACATACAGAAGAAACAGCTATTGCAGTCAATTCTTACAGAAGTACGAAATGCTGTGCAGAACCTCGATGTTGCCGCACAACGTGTAGAGGCCACAGCTTCTGCTGTAAAAGCAGCAGAAAAACAACTTATTGCTGAACAAGTAAGATTTGATGTTGGTCTATCTACAAACTACTTTGTTTTGGAGAAACAGAATAACCTTTCAGCAGCTCGTAGTAGACAGCTTCGTGCTATTACTGACTACATCAAAGCTCGTGCAGAATTAGAAAAAGTTATAGCAAGTAACTTGCCTTAAGTATTAACTGGAATTAAGGTGTTTTTTTAGTCAAAAACATAACGAGGGATAGTTAATTTCTTTGTAGTCTTTTGTAAAAGTAGTATTAGAGTTTTTGTAACGAAACATCTTAATGTCTCTTGAAGAATTTTAGACATACAGACAATCAACTAGTTCCTGGGTTCAATATGGAGGACAGATACATGTACAAGAAGATCCTAGCTTCAGGATGGCAGTCCATGCTATTGGCTGCACTACTCTTCCTCTACGGAGTAGGAATAGCTTGGGCACAAGCTGGTGCAACCAGTGCTAGTATAACTGGAAAGATCACCGAACAGAGTGGTACAGCTATAAGTGGAGCAACAGTCAAAATAATAGACCTTACCAAAAACCTCGACCGCGAGATAACTACAGACACAGAAGGAAACTATTCAGCTCAGCAGTTGACACCTGGATTTTATGAAGTAAAAGTTTCTGCTGATGGCTTTCAGTCTAAAACTACTCGCTTTGAGTTATCACTTGGCACAACAGCAAGGCTTGACATATCACTTGCTGTTGGTGCTGTTAGTGAAGTTATAGAAGTAAATGCTTCTACCTCTTTCAATGAAGGTAAAACAGAAAGTAGCAATAATGTTGACACTAGACGAATAGGTGCACTACCTATCAACAGACGCACTTTTTTAGATTTTGCTCTTACCTCAGCACGCACAGTTGCCGACAGATTACCTTCGCAGGGCGTTTCTGGAACCTCTGGTCTCTCTTTTAACGGTCAAGCTGGAAGATACAACATTATTTCAATTGATGGAGTAGACAATACC
>JAEUQL010000797.1 GCA_016789295.1 Blastocatellia bacterium
CTAACATTGTCTATTCTCTTTCAGGTGCAAATGGATGGCAAGTTCTGCAAGTAGCCGACAAGTTGATCAATATGAGGATAGATATATCACACCTACTTTTAGAGATGTTGCAATCGTCTGGTGCAGTGAAGGCAAAGCGTGAAGCTGTCAGCAAAACTGTACTTGAACTGATTGCAGACTTTGGTCAACGCAGTAGTGAGCGGTTTAACATAAATTTGGTTAGGTCAGCTATTATGCAGTTTATGAATAGCGACTCAATAGACCTTAAGGCGCGAGCTATAAGAGCTTTTGCTGCAGTAGGAATTGAGACTGGCGAAGAGCTAGAAGCAATACTGTTGAGTCTAACAGACAAGCATTGGGAAGTAAGGGCGGTAGCTGCTAGAGCACTTGGCCAGATAGGGCTTGAAGGTGCTGTTCCATATCTTGCAAACAGTCTGATGGATGAAGCTTGGTGGGTTAGACATAATGCAGCACATTCACTTGCAAGGCTTGGACAGCAAGGTATTGATGCACTTAGAGAGAAACTTGATAGTGATGACCGCTTTGCGCGTGACATATCTAAACAGGTTATCGAGGAGTTACAGCTAGATGCAGCAGTTAGGGGTTAGATCAGAATCTACAACAGCAACATCTCTTTCTACAGAGGCGAATTTGGCTGCAGAAAAGATACCGCCTCTAACAACTTCAACTCGTCTGATAGGTGTACTACTACTGTTTCTACCAGTAATATTTCTGCTGATATTTCTCCTGACAGGTTTAGATATACAAACAGGACTGTCTAACTATATGGGGTTTCTAATATTTGTCTGCTTTCTCTCTGGCAGCATACAGCTTTTGGAGATAGTACGGTCACTCTTTTCAACCAGAAGAAACACCATATGCCGCCAAACAAATCGGTTTAAGCTCCTCGACTCTCCAAAAATTCAGCCTGTATCTATACTTTTTTGGGCTTACAACTGCAAAGCTACATTTGAAGAGACTATAAAATCTCTTTTGACAATAGATTACCCTGAATATGAGCTTATAGTCATCAATGATGGTTCTACAGATGAGACATTAAAAATGCTCAAGAATAATTTTGCTCTGGAACCGATAAACAAGGTTTTTCGTCGATCTTTGGCAACTTCTCCTGTTGACGAAATCTATTCTTCGGCAAAGTATCCCATTTTGACTGTAGTCTCGAAACCACACACTGGAAGAGCTGATTCACTCAATATTGGTCTCAATCTGGCCAAAGCTCCGTTAGTCTGCATAGTCGATTATGGTCATGTATTGTCACGAGATGCGCTAGTATTACTAGCAAAACCTTTCATTGAAGACCCTGCTTCCACTGTTATGACATCCAGTACAGGAGAGCCACAAGCAGATGATGGTGGTTCAGAAGATTTTGTTAGAAGTATGAAACTGGTAGAACGCAAAAGGCTTTTTCACACAAGCTACACAGAACAAGCTGCTTTTTGTGTCGCTAATGGGATCGAAAATGCAATCACAATGGTTCGCAAATCCTATCTTCTAGACTTGGGTGGCTTCAGACAGGATTTAGAGATGGCTTCTGGTTTGGTCATAAGTACTAGGCTACAAAGCAGCCTTTTGGCACAAGAAAAAGATTATCGTTTCTGCTTTATTCCTGACATTATTTGTTGGAGGCGTACTAGGATAGGTATGAAGCCTTCTTATAAACGTTTTATGTGTTGGCAAGCATATCTGTTATACGCACTAGTCAATAACCTTAGAATGTTTATTAACAAAAAATCTTTTTTACAACACCTGAAGCTTCTTTTTGCTCTGTTACTACCAGTCTTTGAATTGATAGGTATTCTTATAGCACTTTTTGCTT
>JAEUQL010000798.1 GCA_016789295.1 Blastocatellia bacterium
AGCTGCAGACAAGGTATCAGAACATGCTTCAAAGATGGCTGAAGCTATCTCAAAAGCAGATGTTGGTGGAGCTGTTAAACATGCAGCCAAGCTGGTTGGATACGGTGCTCAAGTTGCTGGGCACTTATCAGAAGACAACTAGAGTAAAACTTTAAGGCAAAGATTGGAATTCCAACCTTTGCCTTATACTATTTTTACCTAAGTAAAACAGAATTGGAGCGATAGAAGATATTGGCTTTTCTGTCGTGCAAAAGGACATAAACCTTTTTCGGTGGCTTTGTTCCTTGTTCAACTGCAAACCAGAGTCGATCTAGGCTTTCTGAAGATTTAAGTGCACAGAAACCATAGAGCCTTTTATCATCTTCATCACTGTAGATATCAACCCAAGTTCTGGAAGCATTATCGTTAGCTCCACAAGGCGGTAGGTCAGGAGCAGAAGCAAAAATGTCTGCAGGAACACTCTCCTTATTAGTGATCGCCAGTTCATACTTTATCCATTTCTTCCCATTTGCAGTGTAAGGCTTTGTTCCTGTAAAGATCAGCTTTGGAGATGGGCTTGGCTCTCCATACTGCAGGTTTACAATTTTAGATTGCCCTCTTCCACCCAGGGTCACCAACAGTAGATCGTCATACTCATTTGAAAAAACAGTTGCATTTCCACCAAAGGATTTTACTAGATTTTTGGTAGTGATGGCATCTGCAGCAACAATGAAAAGATGGCCTGCTGGGGACGAAGTGAAACTATTAACCAGTGTCTGCAGATCGGTCTGGTTATAGGTCGAGATGTTGATTCCTAGTTCAGTAGCTAATGGTTGAAGGATCTGCTGTGAATTTTGAGTAGCATACAGAGTAGTAGTAGCCTTTGTTTTACCAGCTTTCCTGACTACCTCTTTGAGTGTAGTTGCTCTATCTGGTTTACCTTCGAAATTTCGAACCAACAGAACTGTAGTCATTGAGTAATCGACTATAGGTTGACTATCACCAGATGTACTGCTGGTGTTTCCATACTGAAGGTTAACCACATTGGCAGTAGTCGAATCTACTTTGCGGCTTACAACTAGCAGAGTATCAAAATCTAGTAATATAGTATTGCTATTAAGTGTTGGGCAAAACTTATTAGCAATGCCTGCAAGAGTATCACTGTGGCCGACAACAAGCATAACATCACCAATGTTTTGGCTTTCCACTTGTTGCAAGAGTGATACTGCATCTGAATATATCTTAACATCTAGTTTCAGCAGGTCAGCTAGAGGTTTGGCTGTCTTTCTAGTTCGTTGAGTGTCAGTTGTGTATATAGCTGTTACTCCAGCTTTACGAGCCACTTCAGACAATTGATACGCCCGTTGCTGTCCTACTTCAGTTAAATCATCTCCAGAGGTGCGATCTGCATGGCGTACTAGCAGAAGAGTTGTTATTTTTGGCTTGCGTAGAAAGATGTTACCTGTTTGAAAGCTCTTGCCAATTACTACAAAAAATCCTGGAATAGAGCAGTAGTCTTCATAGCCTTGATGAGTAGCCATGACCCAATATCTGGCTGGAGATAGACCAACTTGATAAGAGCCATTTGCATCAGTTGTTACTTTCTGGATAACTGCTCCATCTTCTCTAACAAAAGTAACTGTTACTCCTGCAATAGGAGACCCAATAGAACTGTCTGCTTTTCTCTCAAACACTTTGCCTGCATAGCCACCTGCTGCATAACTATTTACTGATAGAGAGCAGCAGAGTAGCAGGATCGAGAATGCAACAAACGGAAGAGACTGTATTTTCAAGCGCATAAACTTCCTGCCTTTCTTGCTGGTTGATAGAAGAAATTCTCCACCAGAGTATCATT
>JAEUQL010000799.1 GCA_016789295.1 Blastocatellia bacterium
TCAAGACACCCCTCCATTTATTCTCAAGCCATTAGCTGCTAACAAGCTGGAATACACTGGAGAGAAACTCACTTTTATCATCAGCCCTAAGCCTATTGAAGGTATTGAAATAGGATCATCTGCTAAAAGACTCTCTCAAGACCTCTTTTTGCAGTGGCAAAAAGATTGGCAGGTTTCTGTAGAACAGTTTTCTATGAAAGGTGGTGTAGGCAAAGGTTACACTAAAGAAGAGAAGACTGCTGGTTCAGACCCAAAACTTATATTTACTCAAGATGACCCAATGCCACAAAATCTGTTTCGCATTGGTAAAGGTGCTACCGAACCTGTTCTCTTTTCAATAGTTATTCCTACAGAGAGTAAATAGATGTTAGATCACATTGGACAGACTGGAAGGTTGAAGATATGACATCAAATCGTGCATTCACAGAAACTCTCCCAAGGGTTTTCAAGAATCGCTATCAGGTAACTCAGAAACTTGGAGAGGGTGGATCTGGCACTGTCTATCTAGCCAAAGATCTAGCAGAAACTGGGAAGATGGTTGTAGTTAAAGTTCTGCACGCCCACATTGCTGAAAAAGAGGGTTGGAGAAAAAGGTTTGTTCGTGAATCTGAAGCTCTCAAAAGAATACACCATTCGGGTGTAGTGGGCTGGCTTGATGGTGGTGAAGAGTATGGAGTCCAGTTTATTATTATGGAGTTTGTAGAGGGTAAGACTTTACGCGCTCTGATAGAACCCGAAGGGATGGATTTTGATGAAGTTGCTGACATAATAGAGCAACTCGGTTCAGCTCTCACTGCAGCACACAATGCTGGTGTCTATCATCGCGACCTCAAACCAGGCAACATAATGATCAAAGTTAGTGGAGATGCTAAACAGGTCAAGATAGTAGACTTTAGCATCGCTACTGTAAAAGATAATCCATCTGACAAGACCCTTGAGACCGACAGTACTTCTGGAACTCCTCCTTATATGGCACCTCAGCAAGTGCTAAACAAGCCTTCAGCTTCAACAGATATTTATGCGTTAGGAGTAATTGCATATGAGATGATTACAGGACGTCGTCCTTTTCATCGTGAAGCAATACCTAATGTAGTAGCTCTATACTTTTTGCAAAAAGAGGGCATAAAGATAAAGCCAAAAGAGTTACGGCCTAACCTTCCAGCAGCAGCACAGAATATTATACTTAAAGCCCTCGCTTTTAAGGCCGAAGAGAGATTTCAGACAGCAGAAGAGTTTGGTAAATTGTTAGCTGCAGCACTGAGAGGGGAGATAGAAAGTTTTCCTGAACCAAGTCCAAACCAACAAAAACAGTTGTTAAAAGAAGAAGCAACAAGAACGGTAGAAGTAGAAAAAGTTGACAAGGCTGAAAGTCTCGAAAAAGCCAGCATCAAGAAATATATCTATGCAGCAGTAGTAGCTTGTATTCTGATTATTGCAGGTCTACTGGTTGTCCCAAAGTTCGTAAACAGAGCTTTACCAACTGCCAACATGACTATCAAGCCGTCAAATTCAGAACCTGTAATGAAAACTTCTCTTTCATACTCGTTTCGTGTGAAAAGGGCTAGTGATAATAAGATCTTTGACATTTCGCGTGAGGTTATATTTGCTGAAAATGACAAGATACAACTCAACATTACTGCTAAACAAGAAGGGTTTCTTTATATTCTAAATCAAGGGCCAACAGATGATTGGAATATTCTTTTTCCAGCTCCAAACATCAACAATGGGGCTTCTTGGGTTACTGCTGGGCAAAAGTTGCAGCTTCCTGAAGGTGACAGTTGGTTCTTTCTTGATGGTGAAAGTGGAGACGAGAAAGTTTGGTTAATCTG
>JAEUQL010000079.1 GCA_016789295.1 Blastocatellia bacterium
TATTGTCAGGCTTAAGGTCACAATGGGCAATGCTGAGTTTGTGTGCAGCCTCTATTGCAGAGCAGACTTGAAGTATTATTCCAAAAGCACGATCAAAGCTGAGCTGTCCGTGTGCTCTCAGTTCTTTGCTGAGTGGATAGCCTTTTATAAACTTCATGACAAGGTACTCTTCCCCACTTTCGAGTGTACCATAATCGTGAACAGTAACTACGTTAGGATGGTCTATTCTTGAAGACGCAAGAGCTTCGTGCCGTAGATGCTCAACCGAAAGCCCAGCAGTGAGAAGCTCCTGTCTCAAGATCTTTATTGCTACAGATCTGTTGAGACCAAATTGTGTTGCCTTATAGACAGTCCCCATCCCTCCTCGGCCTATGAGAGCATCTATTCTATATTTCCTAGCTATAATAATAGGTATAGGAATAGGTTCTGGAAGTGCTTGTCCATCCTTTGGACAAAGGATTATGTGATCTTCATAGCAGTTGGAGCAGACTGAACATTCCCTCATCTTTCGCCTTTGCCTTATAAAACCTATACAGAAAAGCCTTCTTTTCTAATCGATTCCAGTACAACAATAAAAGCTTTGTTTGAGTACCATATATCCTGTTGAGCGATCAGTGCAGATAGTGGACAACAGTTTCTGTAAACCAGTTGCAGAAGTCTAGCCGTGAGATTAAGATTACCCGCTTGTTGCAACTGAATCGTAGTGATGACTATAGAAGAATTTCCTTTAGTATTCAAGAAGATAACTACTTATTCTTTGATAGCTTAAATTACTACTTATTAGTTAAACTTAGCTTGACAGAGAAATGTCTAAATAGAGCTTTTTATCTAGGGATAAAGAAGTTAGATTTTGAGAAACTCTTCTCAGTTGTTAGCAAAAGATAGATTGCACTAAAGAAGAATCTGGGTTGGATAGAGCGTAGTCTTATTTTTCCTGAAATGATAGTAGCTAAGGCATTTGCAAAAATCAACTGGTTACTCGACATAGGTAGTCTTCAACCTGATGGTTACCACGATCTGTTCACAATCTTTCAAACCATCGATCTTTTTGACGACATCTATTTCAAAAACTCTGATAGCCTTACTCTTTCTGTAGTTGGGCAAGACCAGAAACCTTTAGATATAGGTTCTTTAGAATCCAACCTAGTCTACAAGGCAGCTTTACAACTTAAAGCTCACCTAGAAAGCAGATACAGAGACAGCAGAAAAGAAAGCGGATCGTTAGGTGCAGAAATTGTACTCAGAAAGCGTATACCTGTAGCTGCTGGTCTTGGTGGAGGAAGTTCGGACGCTGCTGCTACATTGATCGCATTAAACAAGCTATGGGATGGCTCACTAACTCCAGCAGAGCTTGCAACACTTGGGGCAGAGTTGGGTTCTGATGTGCCATTCTTTATATATGGAGGAACAGCCTTTGGAAAAGGGCGCGGAATAGAGATAGAAAAGACCAGAGATGTAGAAGCTCCTTACTTACTTCTGGTAAATCCCCGCGTAGAAGTCTCCACAGTCCGCGCTTATCAGGCATTTGATCAGTTGACAAGAAATGGCCTTCTGAATATACTCCCCTCTTGCTCTTTTACAAATGATGACCAGCTCTTTAGTCAAGTTAGAAACTCTTTCTCTACTGTTGTAAAAAACCTTCACCCAGAGATTGGTGAAGTTGAACAGGTTCTCACAGAAGTTGGAGGAGACCCGGTTCTTATGTCGGGTAGTGGAGCTACTGTTTGGGCAAAATTTAACTCTGCCCAACAGCTCAGTGAAGCAGCCCAGGCTGTGCAAAACTATTCAACCAATAGGCTCTCCAAAAAAGCAGAAGATGACAGAGTAGATAGAGAAAGCAAAGGAGATAAAAAGAACAGAAACGAGAAAGAAGACGCTCAATGGCTCATCATTAAAACTCGTGCAATTGGTCGCGACGAGTATTTCAACTCTATGTTGACCGAACTGAAAAGTTAAAGGTCTTTTTGGTGATGCCTGAGAGTAATGCGACATAGCATGCCTTTCGGCAGTGCTGGGGAGTCGCCAAGTGGTAAGGCACCGGTCTTTGGAACCGGCATTCGCAGGTTCGAATCCTGCCTCCCCAGCCAGTTGTTACCTAAAAAACCTGACAATCCGGAGAAGATAGTCGGTGAACGGTATACTGGTATTTTCTGGTAATTCAAACAAACCTCTAGCTGAAGAGATCTGTAGACATCTGAAGATCCACCTTGGTGAAGCAAACACAACCCGCTTCAGTGATGGAGAGTTCAATTTTCAGATACTTCAGAACGTGCGTGGTGCAGACGTATTTATAGTTCAACCTACTTCTCCTCCCGTAGATTCTCACGTAATGGAACTACTTATAATGTTGGATGCCTTTAGGCGTTCTTCTGCCGACAGGATAACTGCTGTAATTCCATACTATGGCTACGGAAGAAAAGATAGAAAAGATAAACCTCGTGTCCCCATCTCGGCCAAGCTCGTTGCTAATCTGATAACAGCAGCAGGAGCTAATCGCATTCTGACGATGGATCTACACGCAGGACAAATACAAGGTTTTTTTGACATACCAGTAGACCATCTCTTTGCTGCGCCAGTACTCATAGACTACTTCACACAAAAACCGATACCAAAGCTCGTTGTCGTCTCTCCTGACACAGGAGGTGCAGAACGTGCACGGGCATATGCAAAAAGGCTCAATGCAGAGCTTGCTTTGGCTGACAAAAGGCGTGCCAAAGATAGAGCCAATGTGGTTGAGGTAATGAATATCGTCGGTGAAGTAAAAGGAAGAAATGTACTTATAATCGATGATATGGTTGATACAGCAGGCTCTCTCACCCAAGTAGCTTTTGCTCTAAAAGAAGCAGGAGCCGAAGATGTTTATGCATGCTGCTCTCACGCTATACTTTCTGGCTTGGCTATAGAAAGAATTGAGAAATCTCCTATAAAAGAGCTGGTAGTTACCAATTCTGTTCCAATGGAAAAAGCAGCAGACTGCTCAAAGATTACTTGCCTGAGTATAGCTAAACTTTTAGCAGAAGCTATCAAGTCAATACACGATGAGACTTCGGTAAGCAAGTTATTCATCTAAATTCGTGCTCCCAAAAACTCCAACCTGCTCTGTGTGTAAATAGAAGACGGTAGAGATGGGAACTTTTTTGAATCTGTTCAAGTTGACGGAGTGAAATAATGATTTCAGATATAACAGTAAAAGCCAAAATCAGGACTCAAACAGGCTCAGCCGATTCTCGCCGTTTGAGGAAAGCAGGAATGATCCCAGTCACAGTCTATGGAGATCGCAAAGCTCCACTCTCAATGGTTGTCGAAGCAAAGCAGATAACTATGATTCTCCGCTCTGAGTCTGGACACAATACAATATTTAAGCTCCAAGCTCCAGATCAAGAAGATACTAATGTAATGATTAAAGAGTGGCAGCTAGACCCTGTGACCGGCAAGCTCGTACACGCTGACTTTTTCCGTATCTCTTTGACAGAAAAACAGCGTGTTAGCGTACCACTCGAATTCGCTGGAGAAGCAAGAGGTGTCAAGATAGATAAAGGTATCCTTGAACACTCGCTGCGTGAAATCGAGATCGAATGCCTACCAACAGAGATTCCAGAGCATATTACAGTAGATATAAGTGGACTTGGACTTGGTGAACATATATATGCCAAAGACATAAAGGTTGCAGCAAACATACGTGTAGTTACACCTCCAGAGCAGGCCGTAGTTGCTGTCCTAGCACCTCGTGTTCAAGAAGAGACTATTGCTACTGAGGTTGCTGAACCAGAAGTGATTAAAAAAGGCAAACAGGAAGAGTAGTTGGCTTGCTCGCTTTGACGAGCTTGTACAGCTACATCTATTTCAGTTGTGAAATTGATAGTTGGACTTGGAAATCCTGGACGCAAGTATGACTACACGCGCCATAATTTGGGGTTTATGCTTGTGGATCGTCTTGCTGACAAACTGGGTAAAACAATAAACAGAGAAGAGTGTAAGTCCTTAGTAGAAAAGGTTAGAATCTCTGACTCGCTCTGTCTTCTTGTTAAACCTCAGACTTTTATGAACCTAAGCGGTCAAGCTGTTTCTTGTCTAGTATCAAAGCACTACGTCGATCCGTCTCAGTCACTTCTTGTGATAGTCGATGATGTAGCTCTTCCTATAGGAAAGCTGAGGATACGAGCAAAAGGTTCTGCAGGCGGCCATAATGGCCTTAAATCTATAATCTCTCAAATCGGGACTCAAGACTTTCCACGACTAAGACTTGGGATAAAGCCAGAAACAGAGGTTGCAGACCTAGCAGATTTCGTTCTTGACCGTTTTGATTCTAGTGAACGTCTATTAGTAGAAAGCATGCTTGATCGTGCTGAAGCCGCTATAACCAAGTGGCTAGAAGAAGGGATCGATAAAGCTATAGCTTTTGCCAACAATAATTAAAACTTCCTTGCTCCAAACTTGTAGATTTGGGGCTTTACATCCATAAGGAGGATATATCTTGAGAACATACGAAGTGCCATTTATTGTGGCACCAACAGTTGATGAAGAAGGAGTTGAGAAATTAATAACTCAATTTTCGCAAGTTGTTCAGGATAAAGGTGGTAAGGTAGTCAAAGTAGACAGAACCTCTCTAGGCCGTAGAAGACTTGCTTATCCTATACGCAAATTCAGAGAAGGAATATACGTCATCCTTGTCATTGAAGGGTCTGGGCGTGAGATAGCAGAGCTTGAACGCCGTCTGCGTGTCTCTTCAGATGTTGTGCTCAGGTTTATGTCTATTAGAATAGACGAAGACTTGAAACGTGCTGAAAAACTGAAACAGAAGCGCGTCTCTAAAGGGTTGAAGCGTCCTCGCAAGGAAGAGCAAGGTAAAGAAGCTCCCGAAGAGATAACAGAAGAAGAGGAATAACCCTTAGTCTTAAAAGAAGGAGAAAAATCATGTCATCACCCAAAAAATATGCAAGGAAGCGGAAAGTCTGTTACTTCACAGCTAACCAAATAGACTACATTGACTATAAAGATGAGAAGTTGCTTCGCCAGTTTATTCCTGAAAGAGGCAAAATACTACCTCGCAGGATCTCTGGTGTCTCTGCACAACATCAACGCATGTTAATGACGGCTATTAAGAGAGCCAGAAATTTGGCTATCATCCCATACGTAACACCTTAATTTTGCAGGATTAGACTGATTGTAATGGAGAAATAAGAGATGGCAACAATGGAAGTTCTGTTGATCGAAGATCTGGACAATCTTGGTGGACGAGGCGAGATTGTACGTGTAAAGTCAGGTTATGGTCGTAACTACCTGCTACCTCGCAAGTTTGCTATTGAGGCTACTCCTGCAAATAAGAGGATGATCGAGCAGCAACGCAAAGCACTTCTCAAGCGTGAAGCTGCCTTACGATCTACAGCCCAAATGCAAGCTGAACAGATGGGTCAAGTTACACTCACCTTCGAACGCACGGTTGGAGAACACGGCATACTTTATGGCTCAGTCACAGCTCTGGACGTTGCAGAAGCTTTAGCCAGCAAAGGATATGAGATAGATAAGAGAAGGGTTACCCTTAAAGAACCTATCAAGACAGAAGGTGAATTTGAGGTTGCAGTTAAACTGCACAAAGAAGTAACCACAAACGTTAAAGTAGTTGTGGTCAAACAGCAGTAACCTACCTTTTTCAAAGAACCTGTAAACAAATTTCTTGTAAGTCTTGCGCGATTCATTCCACGTTTTTAGAGGTGGAATGGATCGCAGGTTTATTTAGCAATTAAGCCTATAAAACAAGTGCAGAAGTAAAGTATCTACAAATTGTAAAGGTTGAGCTTTACTGCCTGTAGCCCACTGTGTGACTATCCATTTTCCGTCCAAGACTACCCCCCTATGCTTTAGCTCTGGGAGTGTCAAACCTTATGCTAAGCATATATGCTATTTCCTTACCTTCTTGGTTTTTGATTATAGTATTGTACAAAGTCTTCAGTGATATCTATCTTTTTGGAAACGTAGACAATGCCACTCTTTTCAACAGCTTTGGACATATCATAAAGAAGTGTAATGTTGTTGGCTTGGGAGTATTCTTTAAGAACTTGAAGAATCTTGTCTTTGATAGGATTAACTAGCTCTTCTGCACGTTTTTTTATTGCTACTTCGAGATCTTCTGACTTTCTTTTATACTGCTTTCTTAAGCTTTCTACTCTTTCTGTCCTATCACGCAAGATACTTTCTGTATAGTTTAGGCGGTTGGTATTGAGGTCTACCTCAAAATTGCGCAGCTCTGTACCAAGCCTCTGTACTTCACGGGCTTGAGTTTGAAACTCATTGTTAAGCTGCTCAACCTTCTCTCTGTATTCATTAATATCTGTAGCAAAGATGCGGGAATCAAAAACAAATACTGAAGTTTGAGCTTGGGAAGAAAATGAAAAGAGAATGAGAACTAGTAAAGAAACAGCTATGTTCTTTACTAGTTCGAAGAAATGGTTAAAAAGTACGGCCCACAGTGAAGCGTACTGTTCTCTTCTGTTCGAGGAAGAACTGTGTTGGATCATTGAGGTCAGTCTTTGCGTTTGGATTGTATGCAAATATAAGTCGGAAAGGAACTCCAACTACTGGAACCTGTACACGAAGTTCTGTTCCAACAGATGAACGGAAGAAACGCCCTATTCCACCTATGTCATCAGCAAGTCTAACTACAGAATTGTTCTGTACAACACCACCTATAGTGACAAGTCTAAAGCCTTTAGGTAGTTGACCTGCAGGGGTTTCTGGAGTTCTTGCTGCATCAATCTGTTTCTGTGTGGCAACGCGACCACGAGGATTAAGAATAATTCCAGCACTCAATGTTTGAGGTAGCGGAACACCAACAAGTGTCTCATCACCCAAAGAAGCAAGGTTGAATGCAGCACCAGCATCTAGGAATAACGCCATTGAAAGAGGTCCTACTAGTGGAACTCTGTATTCTACGTTGTAAAGTAGCTGGGTATCAGCTCCTATAGGAGTAAACTCTGGTCTAAGAACAGGTATGAGAGAGTTGTTGAAAGTAAACCTGTTTAAGACACTTTGATCTACACCTCTGAAACGACGAGGGCCACTCAAGACTGGAAGAGTTCTACCATTAATAAAGTCAACTGCTTGAACGTTTGTAGAAGTAATAAATCTATCTATCCTTGCAATTGGGGAGATAGATCTAATGTTGTAGCCTCTCAGTGTGTCCTCACCACCAAGGAAGTAGCGACTAAATATTGGAACGCCACCTATGAAAGAGAGTGAATCAGAAGCAGGGCTTCTACCAAAAGAGGCAACGTGTTCAGCCAAGAAGCGCATTCCAAGTACTTGTGGTTTCTCACCATTGACTATAGGTGTGAAGTATTTCACCTCAAAGCTTGGCTGTATCAACTTCACACTTCCACCTGCACCACTGAAGTTCAAAAACAATG
Organism: Blastocatellia bacterium; assembly: GCA_016789295.1. Taxonomy (GTDB): domain Bacteria; phylum Acidobacteriota; class Blastocatellia; order Chloracidobacteriales; family JADJPF01; genus JAEUQL01. Next base: position 7,404 of record JAEUQL010000079.1, read on the forward strand.
AAAGACTTTTTCCATTTGTTGGATCAAGTGGACTGTTTATAGTGTTATAAACAAGCGATCCTGTGATTGTACTTGTGGTTATATTTGGCTGGTTGAAAGTAACAGGAATATTATTGTTTGGGTCATTATCTCTGTTAACTTCTGGGTCTATTATCTTGGTTGAACTGAAAGAGTAACCAAGTCCAACACGGGTAAAACGTGTATATTTGAGATACTTCTTTGTAAACAGAGTAAGTGGAGCATTGAGGTTGACACTGAAGCCTGTGGTGTCACGGGTGAAGAGTGAAGCTCCTGAAAAAGCACCACCAAAGAAACCACCACCACCAGTGCCCAAAAAGCCAGAGTTGAGACCACCACCAAAAAACTGGAAGCGGCTGGTAAATACCGAAACACCAAGGCTTATTGGTCTGCCTCGTAGATACGGTTCTGTGAAACTTACTGAGAAATTTCTCTGTCTATTACCAGCAGCAACGTCAAACGAGAGTGTCTCACCATATCCAAAAAGATTGTTTGTAGAGTAGCTGATACCTATGAAGCTACCACCTATTCCAGAAACACCGCCTGTGAAAGAGATCTGCTGTCTTCCCTTCTCTTTCACGTTTATCGTGATATCGACTAGACCATTTCGGTCATCGGTTTGAAACTGGACATCTTCTTCTTTGATCTCTTCAAAGTAGCCAAGTTGGTTGAGGCGTAGACGACTCAAGTCAAAAAGCTCTTGGTTGTAGATGTCACTTTCATTGACCAAAATCTCACGACGAAGAACATTGTCACGAGTAACAGTGTTGCCTTTGAACTCGATACGGCGAATGGTGAAAGGCTTACCTTCATCAACAACTATGGTGAAGTCTACAGTGGCTTCGGCTTCATTAAAATCTTGGTTCAGGTCTGTTGTAGCTTGTATGTAGCCTGACCTGCCATAGAGTTTTCTGAGTCTTTCAAATACACCCTCTCTGATGATTTTGGCTGAAGCTATTTCACCAGATTTCATACCAGTGACAGCCAGAATGGTATCTTCATTAAAGAGTGTATTACCTTCAGTTTTTATCTTGCCAAACTTGTATCTCAACCCTTCGTCAATAGGGATCTTGACTTTCACGCCATCGCCTTTGCGACCTATTATTGGAAGGAAAGAGCCTACAGCACCTACATCTTCAAGTTCTGGCTCACCTATCTTGGGTCTTATATAACCTTTTTCACCCATAAATATTCGAACACGCTGTAGATCTTCATCAAGTTTTCTCTTGTCATAGATGTCTTTGGAACTGATGAGAGTGGTCAGACTTGATTGCTTGACCAGTTTCATCGCTTTTCGAAGTTTGCGATCAGAGAATACCTTGTTTCCTTCGAAATCGATTTTGGTAATGCGTACTCTCTTGCCTTCGTTGATCACAAAGTTCACAGCTATGGTGGTTGCTGATATCTCTTCCGTCTGTGGATCGACAGAAGCATTTGGTTTCCCTTTTTCTGCCAGCAACTCTTTGATCTCTCTGGTTGCCTGTTCAACAGCAACAGGGTCATAACGCGACTCTTTCGTGACAGGAATCCTTTTCTCACGAAGTTTCTGTATTATGTCAGATTCTTGTACAGACTTGAGGCCATCATAAGTTATGTCACGAATGATTGGTCTCTCTTTTAGATAAAAAACTATTATCACGCCACCTCTTGGCCCTTCTTCAGCAAAGACGCGGCTCTCAAACTCGTCAAAGAAGCCCTGTGCAAGAACAGCTTGGAAGTCACGTTGCACTTGCTGTTCGTTGTAAAGGTCGTCTTTCTTTGTCTGTATGTATAGTCTTATAGTATCGGTTGGGATTGAGCGGTTGCCACGTATGTCAACATTCTCAATCAACTTGTTATCTTGTGCTTTGACAGCCGAGACAAGAAGTAGTATTAGAGAAATTAATGAGAGTGCGGGGAAGACCGCAGCCGCCAAACGTTTCATACACACCTCCGAAGAGGATACTGAGACGAATGATTTCATCTTAAGTATTTCCGGATGTTAAATTATTTATATACTTCCACAAAAAGCTTATTAAAATATTAAACAGTTTGTAGATACAAAGGTTACTAAAGTTTAGAATTTTATTTAGCTACTAGTGCAAAAGCAAGCTGTCACACCTACTTAGCCATTGCATCAGTAACCACTATCTCTTTTGCCATAATCTTCTGCCTGGCCAAATTTACCTTCTCTTCAAGCTCTGGTGAGATCAGAGAGCGGTTATTATCATCCAGAGCAAAGCCCACACCATCATTGTCCAAGCCATAGAGATGAACTCCACCTCTGAAACGACCTTCTACTACCTCTTTGATGGTTGTGTAGACAGCTACGTCAACTCTTTTAATCATGCTGGTAAGAATGTAGCCAGGTTTTATCCAGTTTTGATTAGAATCGACACCTATTGCAAGTTTTTTGGCTTCTTCAGCAGCATCAAAAACCCCTAACCCTGAGTTGCCAGCCGCTTGAAATATTACGTCTGCACCACTCTCAAATTGACTCTTGGCAAGCTCTTTACCCTTTGAAGGATTGTTCCAAGCTGCATCTGTTATTCCAACATAGTTTTCAAAAACTTTGATATTTGGATTGACATATTTAGCTCCTTCCTCATAGCCGGTCTTGAACTTATGTATCAGTGGAATATCCATTCCACCAACAAAGCCTATCTTACCTGTTTTTGAGGCATTACCAGCAATCATTCCAACCAGAAAAGAGCCTTCGTGTTCCTTAAATATCAGAGAAGCAACATTCGGAAGGTTGATGTTTGAGTCAATAATAGCAAATCGTAAGTTGGGATAATCTTTAGCCACACTCTCGATTATTGGAGATTGTGCAAACCCTACACCAATTATCAGGTCATAGCCACGTTCTGCAAAAGCTCTCAGACAAGGTTCTATTGAGGTGGGGTCTCCAGGCTCAACATCTCGGAGTTTTATTCCAAGCTCTTTCTGAGCCTTTTCAACACCTTTCCAGGCAGCAGTGTTGAAAGATTTGTCGTCTTTGCCACCTATGTCATAGACTATTCCTATGCGAACCTTTCCTTCATCTTCGTTTCGGGAAAGAATTCCGGAGCAGCCCGAAATAGTAACTATTAGTAAGAAGCAGAGAAATAGACTAAATCTCATAAAACCTTAACATTAACCACCTTCTAATGTAAGTAATCTATCAAACTCGTTGACACTTGATGCTGCAGCTTTGGCTACTTGCAGAGTTATTTTACTCTCTTTATAAAGCTGTAATAAATGCTGATCAAAGGTCTGCATTCCATAAGGCTCGCGCCCACGCTCCATGTGTGCTGCCATCTCTTGAGTCTTTTCTGGATTCTTTATACATTCCTGGAGAGTGTGTGTAGTGCGCATAATCTCAACGGCTGGTACACGCCCGTTTCCGCTCTTATGTGGAAGTAACCTGAGTGATACAATAGCTCCAAGATTGTCGGCCAGTCTGTGTCTCAAAGACATATGCTCTTCGGCTGGATAGAAGCTTAGTATTCTACCTATAGTCTTCTGAACATCTGTAGTGTGTATAGCACTCATCACCAAGTGACCGGTTTCGGCTGCGCGTAGTGCAGTGTCAAAAGTCTCACCATCTCGGATCTCTCCAACCATTATCACATCTGGATCTTGTCGCAGAGCAGTACGCAAAGAATCTCTAAAAGATCTTGTATCTTCACCTATTTCACGTTGAGTTATTACA
>JAEUQL010000007.1:0-4848 GCA_016789295.1 Blastocatellia bacterium
CCTCCTCTGGTCTGAACACTCAAATTGGTGGCACCTGGCCGACCTTGCCGTGGAATAACTACTCGAATCCTCGTTGCACTCTCCACAACTAAATCTGTTATTTCTGTCTCTCCTAACAACACGCGGCTCTCAGGAGCAAAGTTTTTACCGGTAATTACTACTGTGTCACCACCACTAGCTTGAGCACTATCTTGGCTAAAGGAGGCAATCTGAGGCTCTCCTACTGTCACAGCTTTCACAGCGTCTTCTTCACTTACCGAATTTGCATCAAGAACAAATGTTGTAGTCCCTCTAACTGTTATACTTACTGCTTGACCAAAACTTACTCCAGGCTGTGCAAGAGAAACTAGTTGCCGGTTTTGTCCAACTGGTTCAGTAATCAATCTAACACCAGTTTGATCAGTTACATAAACACTTCCAAAAGCATCTACACCTATAGCACGAGGATTATTAAAGACAAGTTCATCATCACTAGTCTGTTGAGTTTCTATAGTTTTGCCATTAAATCCTGACTGTATACGTCCTAAAGTTGTAACAGTGCCATCAGCAGATACTAGACGGATTCTATTGTTTCCACTGTCAGCTATTAGTATTCCCATATCTTGGCTCGTGGAAAACCCTGGTCTAACAGGTCTCACTATTATTGCTGTTGGCCTGTTAAAAAGTGCTGCTCTGCCTCTACCATCCGCTTTTCCAGCATTTCCTGGGCTACCAGCAACAAGCCTTACTTCTCTTTTATCGAAATCTGCAACATAAATAGCATGATTATCTGTATCTGCTATGAAGAGATTTCCACCTGTATCCATTGCTATGCCTTGAGGGCTACTAAAGGCCGCGCTGTTGAACGGTGTTACATCATCACGATTGATTCCGGGCGACCCATTACCCATAACTGTTACAACTTGATCGTTAAAACTTACTCTGCGGATGCTGTGGTTGAGAGTGTCAGCAATATAAACTCCACCCTGTGGTCGATTGTCTACTGCAACACCTATTGGGCCAGCAAATTGTGAACGTGACCGAGGGCCATCAGTTCTACCACGGCTTCCATTTTGTCCAGCAAAAATTTCCGCACTTGCGGTAGGGGTTGCACGTCTGAAAACCAGGTGATTTATTGGATCGCTCAAATAGATGGCACCACTTGTATCCACGCTTGTTCTACCTGTAACTTTTGCACCTTTACCACTTCTAACACGGGCAACAACAATGAAATTTGATACGCTTTCACTACCACGTCTTGCAGTAATAGTTGCAAAACCTTGTGCAACACCTGTAACCATGCCGGTTCTGGGATCAACGCTTGCGACATCTGGACTACCAGACTCAAATGTTGCATCACTAACTGGTTGACCATCTGTACCTATAAGGTTGAGTTGAATCTGTCGTCCTTCGTTTACTACTGGATTGGGATCTCTGTCCGGCCCAACAATTCTGATATTACTATTAGAAGTTTGAAATACCTGTAGATCTTTTTCCTCATTGTGTAGTCTATTTCTGTTGAGGCTTGCAATAGGGGAGATAAATAGAAGAACGAAAAAAGTAGCAGCAAAAAAGAGGGTATAGTTTTTCATAAATCGTTAACTCTCCAAGTTAAAGCTCTAAAATTTTAGAGCCACTAAAAAGGTTTTCTAAATAGTTATTAAACAATAGATCCTTTACTCTCAGCCAGTTTAAATCAACACAAGTAGTAAAATACTTACTTCTAATCTAAATAGTTTTCTAAAGAAGCCTTTTTAGCAATATAGAGTTTTTGTCGGAAAAAGGAAGTGTGATGGGTAAAAAGGTAGAAAATTGGATGAGAAAAGAAGAGATGGTAGCAACCACCTCTCCAAAAAGATTGACGATCAGTTTGCTCTCAGAGATCCACTTTTTAAGTTTACATCTCCAGAAACAGATTTTAAAACCAGCCTAATAGCTCCATTTCCTATCCTACCTCTTGCCGTAGAACTTGAACCGTGCTCACTTTCATCAACTTTTATTCCAAAATCTGTTTTTATTTCACCACTCAGAGTAGAGATGTCTACATCTGCACCTGTGCTAGAAGGAATAGTAACGTTCACATCACCGCTAACAGAAGAAAACTCCATTTTCTCTGTAGCTTCAACCCGATCTAGTTCAGCATTTACGTCACCACTAGCTGTTTTTGCACTCACCGAACCAGCAATACCAGTTACTGTGACATCGCCACTTGCTGTAGAAGCTTCCACACTTCCATTCACGTCTTTGATATTCAGATCACCACTAGCTGCTTTCACTTTTAAGTTTCCAGAAACATTTTTGATCTCGATATCTCCACTAGCAGTTCCTATAGACTCAAAGTTGAACTTCTGATTTTTAGGTACTTTAACTTCAAACCTAACACTTGCACTGCAGTTACAGTTACGCGGGTAACGAGGCTTTATGTCTAAGCTGTTGCTGCTACTACTTTCTTCTATCTCTACAAGAGCAGCATCCCGCCCTTCCTTATAACCAACAACTTCTACAGCAGCTCCATCATAGCCAACGAGTTTAATATCACCAGAAATACTGCCTATTCTGATCTGACTGCCTGAAGCTAATTGATAGGTCTTACGAAAGTCTTGTGCGGAAGCTGTAAAAGATAGAAAAAGAATAAAGATAGAAACAGTCAAAAAATGGGATAGATGTCGCATAGTCGATCTCCTTGAATTTAGAATCTGGTCAATTTTGGACGGTAAGTGAAGAAAAGAATAAAAAGGTTTCAGATTTTTTCGGACTAATTGGCTCAGCTCTCCATTGCTGATATAGACAGATGAACTGAAAGAGCAGAGATCAAAGCAGCTATCTCTATAGCCTCTACCACTGTTTGCTCACTGCAACCAGCTTCCAAAGCTTTCTTTTCATGACTCTTAATACAATCGCTACAACCATTAATTGTACTTACTGCAACTGCAGCTAGTTCATATTCACGCCTGCTGAGTAGACGGTTTGCTAATTGACCCATTCTCATTTTTGGAGATCTTCTGCTGTACTGAACTTTGCCAACCATATGTCTAAACTTATGATAGACGTTATTGGTTGTCATCACTGCTGCAAGGACTTTTACTTCTTCTATTATCTGCTGTTGTAGCTGTTCTGCTTGCATCAAAATCAGTTTCTGGAGTTCGATATTTCTTGAAACCATCACAGAAGCAGCAGAGATAATCCACCTCTCTTTGAGAGTAAGATTACTAAACCTCGCTAACTCTTCAAGTAGAAGGTTGACTATCTTTAATACCTTAATTTCCACTCTTGGGGATAATCCTCTCTATTAACTTGTAAATGTGCGTTCCTACAGAAGTTGGCCATCTCTCAGAAGGGTTGCTGTCAAGTTTCTTGGCTCTAGCTATCGCATTTATTATTCTGTTCATATCTTCTTTTATCAAGTTTAGACTTGTCATAACTTCCTAGTGAGTCTTTTAATTTCTTCTCTAATTCATTACAGCTTAATTTTGTTTCCTTTATTTCATCAAAATGTAAGTAAAGCCAGACTTCAAAACAAGGATTACTAACTGCTAAATTAAAGCTTCTTTGATTTGACTCTGCAGCTACTTGTCCTAGCTTTTTATCACCCCATCTATCAACATCAATCACTAACCATAACTCATCATTTTCTCCTAATTCATATATTTCCTTGTACTTCACCAAGTTCTCAAGAATATGATTTGGAGCAGATTTATTCTCATCACACGGTAATACTATTACTTGAATTTTAGGACTTTTTAAGTTAACTGTAGAATATTAGGAGCTAACTTCCACTTATCTGTTCTTATATTTTCTGGCATTGATGAAGTCTTCTTGTTTTTGTTCATATTTACCATTCTATATTAACTCATACTCTACACATCTGGTTATCCTAATATTTTTACTATTTTTCTCCTAGCATTTTATTAAGCGTATTCGCACTTGTGTTGCTTGTCTATAGACTAATTTGCTTTCAGCAAATGTAGTCGTAGGATGCGCAACACCTAAGACTGCTCAAAAACCTTCACTTCTCTATTTTTTGGACGAGCAAATAGCCATTCTTCACAAACCTTCTCTGCATCAACCTTAAATCCATAGTGGTATATTGTTTTTTCCTGCTCTATATGTCAGCTAGTTTTTGAACTTCTGTTATTATAAGCAATCAAATAGGAGGGTCTAGATGGAGATCAAAGATATAAAATTTCTTTTTGACTATAATAAATGGGCTAACAAGCGCATGTTGGAGATGGTCAGCAGTGTTGATCATGAGCAGTTTGGCAGAAATCTTTCAGGCAGCTTCTCTTCGATTCGTGACACTTTATTACATCTGATAGGTGTTGAGCTACTCTGGTTGAAGCGTTGGAAAGGTGAGTCACTGACAGCCATGCCACAGTGGGGTGAAGCACCAAGCCTAGAAACACTGAAAAATGCATTGGATGATATAGAAAAAGAGAGAGATGAATTTCTTTCAGCACTTACTGAAGAGAGCTTAAAGCAGACTGTAAGCTTTAAGAATTTGAAAGGTGAAGCTTTTGAGCATTTGCTGACAGACCTATTTTTGCACTTGGTCAACCATTCAACTTATCATCGTGGTCAAGTAGCTAATATGGTTAGGCAGGTTGGCTCGACTGCAATTTCTACTGACCTAATTGTTTTTAAGAATGAACTATTAGCTAATAAAGTTTGACAAGTGATGGTGGATCTTCTCCACCATCAACTTCTATCACCTATCAACGCAAGCGGCGCAGGTTGTAGAGATCGGCTAGAAGATTTAAGTCATGTCTGAGATTATTCCAAGACTTTCGAATCTCGGATGAGACGTTATTTTTCCTAACAAAGCTGTTCAACTGTGAAGCTTCGCTTAGAACCTTTTCTACACGAAAACGG
>JAEUQL010000007.1:4858-22087 GCA_016789295.1 Blastocatellia bacterium
CGTGCCCTATCAAAATCATCCCTTAGATCATCAAGTGCTCTTTCAAGACGCTTTGCTTGGTCGTTCAATCTATCTTCGAGGTTGCTACCATCCAAAGAGCTTCTGTCGAGCGCACGGTCTAAAACTTTCTGAAACCTGTCACTCTGGTCTTCTGCTCGTCTAATGACACGTTCGACATCTGCTTTTGTGTAATATACAGTGTCTCTATAATAACCCCGGCGTTGTGCTAATGCTGCTGTAGGTGTTAGAGACATAGTAGAGAATATAGCTAGAAGAAATACTACTATAAACTTTTTCATGATCTTCTCCATATAAATTTAATGAAATTCCCAGAAGAGGTTTAATGTCCAGTTCTGGATGCAGCAGATAGCCAGAAAGTTCGATACTTTGGAAAAGTTTTCTGGCAGGTAATTTCATCTGCTATCAAATATTACCTACGGTTATCAAACCGAATTCCTCTCTCTGTCTCTACAATAGCCTGTTTGACTAGCTTTATAGCTTTTGCGCGGTGCCCACCTTTATCGCTAGTGGCAGCTTCAAGCTCTCTTTGGGCAAGCTTCAAAGCATCAAGTGCAGCACGCATTCTCGGTTGATCTTCGGCTAAAACTGTAGTTGGAATAGCTGCAGCAATCATTGCCGAAGGAATTATTTGGCTTAAAACAACGCGACGAGTGACTTTCATATCTCCTCCAAAATCTGTTCAATTTCTGAGCCACTTTCTCAGAGTTGCTCAGTCTTTTCATTCTTTTGGAGTCAAAACAGCAGCAGAAGGACTTTTTATTTCTGCTCTTTCTACCCTACTCAACCATTTTTTAGCCTCAATAACTTCAAAAAGGTCTGAGTCTGCACCTTGCCAAACCTCCAAAAACCTAGTGTAAGCTCTCTGTGCTTCCTCTTTATCTCCACTAGCTACAAAAATTTCTGCTATGCCAAATAGTGCATGCCCGCTATTTGGACGCAGCTTAAGCTCCTGCTTGTATGTCTCTACAGCATTTTTGAAATCACCAGCCATCTTATAGACTTTGGCAAGTGTCTCCATTACTGGCCTGGGATATTTTGGTGGCTCTTGGTAGCCAAGCTCTCTCTCCTGTTTGATAGCCTTCTTTAGTGTCTCAACAGCCTCTCTATAGTCTCCTTTCAAGCTCTGCACGAAACCTTCCAGTTCCAAGCTTGCTACTTCTAGAAGTTCTTTCTTGTCGGCAAAATATCTTTCCAGAAAATCTGCAGGCTCTTTAAATTTTTTTGAGATCAAGTAGAGGTTTTTTTGTAGACTCTGTTTGGCTGCAAGAGCTTTTTTCAAGTCACGGTTTTCAACAGCTTCCATTCCTTCAATATAACTGATCATTGTTTTGTAGTAAGTCTTTTCATAAGTGCCTGCAGAAGGCCGTCTTTGCAGTAGCTCTTTAAATTTTTCTGCTGCATCAGCCCACCGACCATATCTGATACTCAGTTTTGCCTGAGCAATCTTTCCACCTTGAACAATAGTCTCTTCATCTCCTGCAAAACCATTGCGCTTTTTTGGGTCTGTTTCTATAAGTTGTAACTTCGAGGCAAATTCCAACCCTTCACGATAGTGACCACTTTCTGCACAATTAGCTACCATGTAGTCTAGGTTATGTATGTAATTCCAAACATCTGAAGCAGATAGATTCTGGTTTTGCATGTAAGCTTTATCAACAGCCATTGAAGATAAAAAGCTCTGGTGTGCTCTTTTGTAATCTCCATTTCTGTAGTAGATATGTCCTGGCATATGAACCATATGACCAGAGTTTGGTGCAAGTTTTGCGAGTTTTTCTGCACTTTCAAAAGCTCTTTCTGGATGCTCTGCTTCCATCGCGTGTATCCAGTAATGGTGTGCAGCAGCATTATCAGGATCTACGGTCAGAACATTTCTTAAAAGCATTTGACAATAGACCTGCCCATCATTTGGCTTACCTTCTAGATTGTATCCAGACATTAAAGAGAGTGCATAGAACAGTTTTGCTTCTTTATCATCTGGATATAGATCTATCAAACGCTCCATCTCATCGTTATAGGCTTTGGTCGCTTTGTCACCACTCAACTTAAAAAGATTGTAGTAAGCATTGATATAGAGCTTTTCGTGTTCTGTAACAGTTTCACTCATCTGCACAGCTTTTTCTATAAGCTCGGCACGTTTTTCTTGGTAAATGCTATTGTCAGGTAAAGCTGCATGCATTCCCCAATAAGCCATTGCACATTTTGGGTCAATACGTGCAACTTCTTTGAATGCTCTATAAGCTTCAAACTCCCAAAAGCAATGCAACAGACTCAATCCTTGGTTAAAGTATTTTTGAGCAAGGTGTGAGTCTGTTGTTATTTTCAATGAGCTATTACCTATACCAGTTATGACTATTGGTGGAGGGAGGTTATCTATGTTGAAATGAGAAGCTCTACAACAAGCTCCTGGTCTTTGCTGAGCATATGCGCTAAAGAAAGCAGATAGTATTATGAAGAAACAGCAAGTAATTTTTAACATTTTAGACCACCTGGCTTACAAGTTCGTCTTTCTTTCCTTCGGAGAGGGGACAGATTGCCCCTTGACTCTTACCCCATTCAATCATTGTGTAGACTACTGGTTTTAAGCTCTCTCCAAGAGGAGTTAGCGAATATTCTACTTTAGGTGGGACTTGTGCATAGACCTGTCTGTAGATCAACCCATCTTGTTCCATCTCCCTGAGCTGCTGAGTCAGCATCTTCTGGGTTATCCCTTTTAGGTCACGCATCAGCTCTGAAAATCTCTTTACCCCACTGAAAAGTCTCCAAAGTATAGGTATCTTCCATCGTCCTCCTATGAAGTTGAGAGTGGTTTCGGCTGGACATCTTGTTACTTTCTGACTCATTCTACTTGCTCCTTGCAATAGTATCCTTTTGGTTAGTATACAACCGCGAAGTGCCTACTTCACAGATCGGGATAAGAGTGGTACTTGTTACAAGTATACAAAAGTATTTACAAAAGGAGATGTTTTAATGTCAGAAAGAATCCTTGTAACAGGGGCAACGGGAAATGTAGGCAGCCAGCTTGTCAGACAGCTCTCTGCTGCAGGCATAGCTACAGTAGCAGCAGTTCGCTCAATAGAGAGAGCAGCCAGCTTGAAGTTGCCAAACGTTGAGTTGATCGAGTTTGACACAGAAAAACCAGAGTCTTTTGCTCCAGCTTTTAGTGGTATAGGCAAGCTTTTTCTTGTTCCACCACTTGTTGAAGATATGCTTGGTTACACTAGCTCTATTGTTGAAGCAGCCAAAAAGGCTGGAGTATCACATATAGTCAAACTTTCGGGTTTGGGAGCCGATTTAGAACCTGGCATTCAGCTTGGAAGGTGGCACAGAGCTACTGAGCGAATCATAGAAGAGTCTGAAATAGCTTTTACACACCTACGCCCAAACTCTTTTATGCAGAACTACCTTACTTTTTATGGTCATACAATCAAAACTCAAAATAGCTTCTATCTTCCACAAGGAGATGGAAAGATAAGTCTAATAGATACAAGAGATATTGCATCTGTTGCTGTAGCTGTTTTCACTAAAGATGGTCATAAAGGTAAAGCTTACGATCTGACAGGCTCAGAAGCTCTATCAAACTACGATGTAGCAGAAGTTCTATCAGAAGTAACCGCGAGAAAGATCAGTTACATAGATGTGCCAGAAGATGCAGCACGCCAATCTATGCTTTCGGCTGGAACACTACCTTGGATGACAGAAGCACTGTTAGAACTTTCAAGCAGCATTCGTGCAGGTTACACGGCTGCAGTCTCTAACAATGTTGAAAAGATAACAGGCAAAAAACCTATTACTTTTAGGCAGTTTGCAGAAGAATTTGCTAGCCAGTTTTAGTTCTAAAAGAGAGAAGTTTTAAACTTCTCTCTTCATAATGTCTAATCTGCAATAGGGATAGGGCGACGTTCTTCATTTACAGCAACATAGACGACTTCGGCTTCTGTGACTTTTCCTCTGTGGCGCGTCTTGGAAATGAGCCTTTCAGCTTCAACAATCACACGCACAGTTATAGATGTTCGACCTATCTTTACAGTCTCTGTATAGAAGCTGACAAGATCGCCCACATAGACAGGTTCTATAAAAACCACTTCTCGCATCGCAACCGTAACAAGCTTCTTGACAGTATGTTTATGTGCTTCAACAGCACCAGCAAGGTCGATGTAGCTAAGTAGTACACCTCCAAAGATAGTCCCAAAGGCGTTTGTATCCCGTGGCAACATAGTCACGCGAATAGCAGCATCTCTTAATGTTTCCATCTCTCTCCTCTATTGCTCACAAATGCTCACAAACATCTACCTTACAAATGGTCTCAGTTGCTCTATCCGTGCTGCTACTTCCATTGCCGTCATATTGCGATAAGCTTCTGGAAGCATCTCTTTTGAAGTCGATTCACGAACCGCTACAAGAGTCTGGTATTCAACAGCAGTTTCATCTCTAGCAGGAATAAACTCATTTGCAACACTAACTAAGTCCTCTTGAGTAACAACTTTTCTACCAGCATTTCTGGCAACACGGCGACACCTAATTAGGATAGCTTCAATATCAGCTCCTGATAGCTCTAAGGGATGTTTAGTAAGAGGTGTCCAATCACTTACGCTGTTTTCTATGCGATTCTTTTTGACCATTGCTTCAGTAATTTCTGAGCGATCTTCTTCAGTCTCTGGGTAGAAGAGTGATATATGTTCTTCACATCTTCCTTGCCTCTTCAGATCAATAGGAAGAAGGTCTGGACGACAGGTCATCAAGATCCAGAGTATCTTGCCACGGTTCTCCGTATTACCCATTGAGTTTGCTATCTTCGAAAAGATACGAGCGTCAACGCCACTATCACCGCCGCCAGTGTCTCTGGTGCCCAAAGTAGCATCGGCTTCGTCTATAAGCACAACTATTGGTGCAAGTGTTTGCAACAGGTTTAGAATCCTTTCCAGATTCGACTCTGTAGAACCAACCCATTTTTCACGGAAATTCTTAAATTCAATAACATTTAGACCACAGTCTTTTGCAAAACACTCTGCAAGAAAGGTTTTACCTGTACCTACTGGACCAGAGATGAGAATCCCCATAGGAGCCTCTTCTGTCAACCCTTCTTTTATTATCTTTGCGATGTTGCGAAGAAACTCTTTGGCTTTGCTCATTCCACCGACGTGTTCGAGTCCATATTTTGGTGTCACAAACTCCACCAATCCAACACATTCGCTTTCAATTATCTCTTTCTTCTTATTTCTAACTATTTCGTAAGTGAGACCTTCAGGGTTTATTGATGCACTCCTTATCATTGAAGTTAAGTGTGTACGATTGAGTCCTGACGACATGTGTGCAAGTTGTTCTTCTCCCATCTCGAACTTTATGGTTGGATTCATTACCCGAAAGTATCGAATGAAATTCATACGCTCTTCTTGATTTGGATATGGGATCTCTATGTTTACAAGTCGTGGGTTTTCTCTGATCCTTGGATGAACATCAGAAACATTTTCTGTGATGTAAATGATCGGATTATGTGCAGGGCGATCTTGAGTAGTTGTGAGCCATTTCTGGAAAGTGACAAGTAGACTTCTATCCTCACCTGACATATAACTTACTTCTGTTGCTGGGATTATCGATTCTAGAAAGTTTATTACTACTCCACACTCACCATAAAACTGTTCCCCTTCTTGCTTATCAATTCTCCATTGCTCATAGAAGAAATATTCAAGATAGGGTATAGCTCGTGCTGGATCACGAGGTAACATTGGAGTAATCCCTACCTGTTTTTTTGTTACGCCAATAGGATCAGCTACTCGCTGGTCTGCAGTATATGCACGCTCAAGCTCAAAAAGCAGTTCTTTACGACTCGGTTGTATACCATTACTGCGGTTATAGAGCAGAAAATTTCTATCTTTAAGAAGATAACCAAGAAATGCAACTAAGTTGACATAACTATTTTTAAGCCAAATTAAGTCATAAATATTGTTATAAAGTAGAAACCTGCTTGCTTCCCCAGAGTTGTACTTGTGAACTAGTGTTGCTGCCCAGTGAGGAAGTTGACTGACCTCTTCCTCATTACCTCCCAGCAATTTTTTTCGCTCAATATTGATCATGCTCATGATCATCTACTCCTATGCTGTCGTGATCTTTTTCTAATGAGTGACTATTTTACCAAAGAGATCTCTAAAATAGAGCAAAAGCCACAAGTAGAAAGACTTGCGGCTTCTAGTTAGGTAATTTTTGTATCTATCTATATCTATCTGGCTATATCTATCTGGGACACTCATCTCTGGATAGTCTGTCTAAGAGGAGGTCTAAATTCTGGAGTTTCAGAGGCCAGATTTCTATCCATTGCATCAAAGGTTCCCATCATTGGAGAAGTCTCTTCCAATATCTCTTTGGTCATCTCGATACTTGAAAGCAGCGAGTCAAAGTCAAGAGAAGAGAGGCTTTCGGGTGTTGGCATTGTGACAACTTGGTCATTGACAAGACCAAAGAAGTTTTCTATGGACTGTAGTTGCGCTTCTACGCGCTTGACACTACGCTCAATATCTTCGTATGTTTTCAGTCTCTGACGAAGAATATCCAAGTTTCTAGCTAAAAGGTGGCGAGTTGATTCGTCACACTGCTGAAGCTGTCTTTCAATCTGCATTATCTGGTTCTGTATAACTTGGCGATTGATTGTATGAAGATGGTTTTTGCGACGTCTGTACATATCCAACAGATCAACAAAAGATTCCCACATGGTCTGTAGATTAGCGTCGATCTGTGATGGAACATCTTTAGCTCTAGTAAATTTCTTGTAGTTTGAGCAGATCTGGTTTCTCATCCACCGTAAATACTCAACCGCTTCTCGCTCTCTTGGATCGAAAGTCTTGATAAGCTCCTCGCGCATTCTGTCCCGTTGTTCATTGAGACGCTTCATCTCTCGCCGTTCTACAACCCGACGATAGAAAGAGCTTGCAGGAACAAGCGCGATATATCCAACTTCAAGCACTGCCCCTACTGCAAGAGCTGTGGGATCTTGAGTAAGGGCTGAAACTGCTGCACAAGCTGCCATCGACCAGATGTTGATTGGCTCTTTTAGTGCCTCTTTAATGTAGCTCCATCGCTCTTTCATATAGCACACTCATAGCAACTGTAGGTAGGTTAAAGTTACTCCAGAGCTTTAGCACGTTCTGGAGGAGCCACTGCAGACTCGCTGGATACTCCCGGTGTGCTATCACTTATCAAGCCCATCTGCCGTTTGTAGGCAAGAAGTTGGTCTTGCGCCTGTATGTTCATTGCCTCCTTCTCTATTTCTTGCATCTGTGCATCTACACTCGAACTAGCAAGTTCCATTTTGGCACGGGCACGAGCTTCTCTTTCAGATATTTTGGAACGCATATCTTCAAAAGTGCCTGCTGAATCTCCAACTTGGAAAGAGGTCATCATGCTGGCAATCTCTTCTTGCATCTTTGCACGCTTATTCTCATTGATAAGCTGCATGGCCTCAGCCTGACGCTTCTTCATCTCAAGCATGTAGTTGTCACGGAATTTAAGGGCTTGCTGGGAGGCACGTTTTGCAACTTCGAGTTGCTCACGAGCAGAAGTGAGAGAAGTCTGCTTCTCTTGCATCACACTGATGTAGTTTGTAGCTATGTCATCGCGACCCATCTTGATGGCTGCCTTGACCTTGCTGTCAAGGTCTACTACTTCGCGCTCAAGCTGCACTACCTGTTTTTCTATCAATTTTTCTGTGGCCATTACTTGCGCAACATTGTTGTTCATCTGAGGGATCTTGTCGCGCATATCACGGATAACTTGTTGAAGAATCAGCTCAGGGTCCTCTGCCCTATCGATGATTCCTCCAAAGATGGAACGGAAAAGCCTCTTAATTCTTTCCCACATCTTTCCTCCTCAACAAACTTTTCTGCTTCAACTGCGGTTTCCAAGTAAAACTATGACACAAATTTGGTTCAGTCTACCACAAACGCTTTTAACCTACTACTCAATTCCTGAATAAGTCTATAGTTGATCAGCACCTTTGCTGATAAAGCTCTAGCGTTGTTGCCTTTGTCTAAACGTAGTGAAATAAATTACAGTTCCATTTTCTAAGCGACATCGGGTTAAGACTTGGCAAACCGATCCATTATGGAAGTTGGTGATATTTAGATCATCTTAACGCTATGTCTCGTCTATACTGCATTCCTTCAAACTTTATCTTTTCTACTGCACGATAGGCTTGCTCACGTGCCGCATCCAGAGTCATCTGCCTTGCTACAACGTTGAGTACCCTTCCACCTGCAGTGATCAAGTTGCCAGCACTATCTAGTTTAGTTCCAGCGTGAAAAACTTTGACGTTGGCCAATGCTTCAGCTTCCGGTATGCCCGAAATAATATCTCCTGTTCTAATGGTAGTTGGATAACCTGCAGACGCAAGAACTACACAGACTGCAGAAGCCTCACTCCAAGAAACTTTCAAACTACCCAAGTCATTCTCTGCTATGGCTTCAAAAATATCTACTATGTCTGTATCCAGTCTGGAAAGTATCACCTGGGTCTCTGGATCGCCAAATCTCACATTGTATTCAAGCACACGTGGGCCATTTTCAGTCAACATCAGTCCTATGAAAAGAACTCCACGAAAGACGGTTCCGTCTGCAGCCATTCCAGATATAGTTGGCTCTGCTATCTCATGCATTATCTTCTCTTTTAAGTTTCTTTCTAGAAGACCTGGTGTGGAAAAAGATCCCATTCCACCTGTGTTTGGTCCTTGATTGCCATCAAGAGCATTCTTGTAATCTTGTGCTGGAGGCATAGCAATTATCTGTTTTCCATCACTAAAAATCAGTAGAGAAGCCTCACGCCCTTTTAAGCACTCTTCTATAACGACTTTTGTACCTGCCTCACCAAAGCGTTTCTCAACCATAAACTCACTAATAGTCTTCTTTGCTTCATCTATATCAGAAGCAATTACAACGCCTTTTCCAGCAGCAAGACCATCTACTTTCAAAACTACTGGATAAGAATATACTCCTGAAGAGATTATGTCATAAGCAGCTTCTGGGCTTTCACACACAGTAAAGGCAGCCGTGGGGATATGATGGCGTGACATAAATTCTTTAGCAAAAACCTTGCTTCCTTCGAGAGTTGCTGCAGCTTTGCTTGGACCAACAATACGGAGCCTTCGTCTGGTAAATGCATCAACTACACCAGCCACAAGAGGCTGCTCAGGACCCACTATTGTTAGATCTATTTCAAGGCTCGCTGCCAATTCTGCAACCGATTGCGGGCTTGTAGATTCTACATTTAAGCACTCTGCATCTTGACTTATTCCCGCATTTCCCGGACTGCAGTAGACTTTTGAAACCCGCGAACTTTGTGATAATTTCCAAACCAGAGCATGTTCACGTCCTCCTGAACCTAGAACCAACACTTTCATACTCTTTAACCTCTAGTGGAATTTACGAAAATCTACTCTCCCTGAAAAACTGGCTTCCTTCTCTCCAAAAGAGCTTTTAGTGCCTCTTCTTTGTCTTTACTAGCACAACATAGCCCAAAGAGTGTTGATTGGAGAAAGTTTGCATCTTCAAGAGGCAGATCGAGACCAATGGTCAAACTTTCGAGACAATATTTTATCGCGAGTGGTGCATTCGGTGAAATTTTTTGTGCAACTTCGCGAGCTACAGCAGAAAGCTCTGCCCTGCTCACTACCCTGTTCACTAGTCCAATTCTCGCCGCCTCTGTTGCCAGCACTGCTTCGCCTGTCAAAAACATCTCTGCAGCTCTACCAACACCTATAATCCTGGCAAGCCGTCTTACTCCACCAAATGGAGCTACCAAACCCAGTTTTGTTTCAGGAAAGAGAAATTTACAGTCATCAACAGCAATTCTAATACTGCAGGCAAGGGCAAGCTCAAGACCTGTACTATAACAGTCACCATTTATGACAGCTATGGATGCTTTTCCTAAAGATTCTAGCTTGGCTGTAACCTGCTGTCCCAGCTCCGCATACTCTTTGCCAGACTCAGGTGTGAGTAAGTTCAACTCTCCCAAGTCTGCTCCAGCAGAAAAGTAGTCTTTTCCACTTGCGGTGATCAAAAGCAGACGAGCTTCTTCCTGTTTGACAAGATTGAAAGCCTGAAGCAACTCTTCAAGAGTCTCCCGGCTAAGACGGTTCTGATCCTGCTCTCGATTTATAGTTATCAGTGCAAGCTCAGAGCCTACTTCGTAGAGAATATTTCTGAAAAGGTGGCCTGTATGACCACCTTCTAGAGAGTCTAACACTGCAACTCCTATAGAAATTTTGTGAAGCTTTAAACCAACTTCTTAAACAAGCTTCATAGGAACTGGATTTTTTGGATCAGAATAGTCGTAAAATCCACAACCACTCTTGCGACCATTCAAACCAGCAAGCACCATACGCTTCAGTAGTGGTGGTGCAGCAAAACGCTTCTCACGAAACTCATTAAACATAATCTCTGAGATGTAGTATGTGGTGTCGAGTCCAACAAAGTCTAGCAGCGTAAATGGCCCCATCGGATGACCACACCCAAGCACCATTCCTGCATCTATGTCCTGAATAGATCCAACCCCTTCTTCCAATGCTCGGATTGCATCTAGAAGGTATGGGACAAGGAGTCTATTGACAATAAAGCCACTTCTGTCGGAGGTTCTTATCACACTCTTTCCAATAGTTTTACCAAAGCTTGCTACTGCCTCAAAGGCTTCATCTGAAGTAAGTATTGTCCTAACAGCTTCAACAAGCTTCATTAAAGGAACAGGATTGAAGAAATGGAGTCCTACAAAACGTTTTTGTCTCTCTGGACTTACTGCAGAAAGAAGTTCGGTTATGGAAAGTGATGAAGTGTTTGAAGCAAAAATAGTATTAGAACTACAAAGTCTATCTAACTTTGCATAAGCCTCAGCTTTGGTATTCTTGTTCTCTATAATTGCTTCAATAATAAGATCACAATCGGCTAAGTCTTCAAGATTTGTCGTACCTTGTAACCGACCGAGTATGTTTGACTTCTCATCACTGCTTAACTTTCCTTTTTCAACAAACTTCGAAAGCGACTTGTCTATACCTGCAAGTCCTTTATCTACAAGTTCTTGTGCAACCTCGCAAACTTTGGTTTCATAACCGGCTGCGGCAGAAACCTGAGCAATTCCTGAACCCATCAGACCACAACCAATTACACCAACTTTTTTGATCTCCATTATCATCCTCCAAATTTATTTAACTATATAGATTCAACAATTATTGCTATGCCCTGACCTCCACCAATGCAGGCAGTTGCAAGGCCATATTTGGCTTGACGCCGACGTAACTCGTAAAGCAGTGTTAGAACTAGTCGTGAACCAGAAGAACCTAGTGGGTGGCCAAGAGCTATTGCACCACCATTAACATTTACACGTTGTCTATCTAAACCAAGCTCTTTTTCAACAGCCAAGTATTGTGCAGCAAAAGCTTCGTTTACTTCTATAAGGTCTATATCTTCTAGATTCAAACCTGCTTTCTGAAGAGCTTTTTGTGTTGCAGGAACTGGCCCAATGCCCATTATCTCTGGTGCAACACCAGCAACTGCCCAAGATACTATTCGTCCCATCGGTTTTAGATCAAGCTCTTTAACTGCTTGCCCATTTGTGACAATCAAAGCTGCTGCTCCATCGACTATTCCAGAAGCATTACCGGCTGTTACTGTGCCGTCTTTGCTGAAAGCTGGTCTCAGTTTAGCCAATCCTTCCATAGTGGTGTCAGCACGCATGTGATCGTCTCGATCAAAGAGTTCTGTACCTTTCTTGCTAGCAATTTCTACACCAACAATCTCATCTTTCAATCTTCCGGCTGCAACTGCTGCTGTTGCTCTCTGCTGGCTGAGTAGAGCAAAACTGTCCTGCTCATCACGCGATATCTCATACTTTTTGGCTAAGTTTTCAGCCGTCTGTGCCATGTAGAAACCACAATAAGAGTCCATAAGAGAAGACATAAGAAGGTCTTCGAGTTGACCGTGTCCAAGACGATAGCCAGTTCTTGCACCACGAAGAACGTATGGAGTTTGAGACATCGACTCCATACCACCTGCCAGAACTACACGAGCTTCTTCCAGTTGTATCAGATGTGCTGCACTAATGATCGACTGTATACCAGAACCACACAGCCGGTTTACTGTCAAAGCAGGTCTATCTATGGGCACTCCTGCACGCAAGGCAACGTGTCTTGCTCCATAAATAGCATCTGCAGAAGTCTGCAAAGCATTACCAATAACTGTGTGGTCTACTTGCTCTGGCTTTATTCCTGTCCGCTCAAACGCGGCACGTGCAGCAAAAGCACCCAGTTCGTTAGCAGTAAAGTTTTTGAACGCCCCCGTGTACTCAGCCATCGGAGTACGCGCTCCACCAATGATAAATAGATCGTTTGTCATACAGTGCTCCCTGAAGAGAGATAGGTAAGAGGTTGAAAGTATCAAAAGTTTCTTTCTCGGTCAATCAAACGGGAGAAACTTGACAAGCATCAATGAAGCCAGTCTTGCACTTTTTTAAGTTTTTTAAGAATTTGGTTCACTTTGATGATCTTGCGGAAGGGCTATTCTATACTGGTAATAACAAAATCTTGTACAAAATGCTCTAAATAAGGGCTAAGCAATCTGCTTCGTTTCTGTGCAGTTGATGATATTTGTTTATAGACTTCTTCTGTTGCAACAGTAAAGTACCTCTTGAAATCTACTCCAAGTTCTGGTAAGCCTTTCTCTAAAGCATCTCTTTCAGGTGAGATTTTTTCAAAAAAATGATATCTCTCATTTTTGTTGTTCTTAACATTATTCCAAATCTTGCTGTTCATTATTTCTTTAGGTTTTTTATATAAAATTTCTGCTTCCACAACTTCACAAAATAAAATACTTGGAATAAGTTTATCTTCTCCTGAAGCACTTTTATCCGATGACTCTCTAGATCTAAAATCTTGAGTAAGATCACAGTCTTGGCTAACTACTATTACATAAGGGTGTAGTATTGGTTGAACTATAAACTCATCTTTGTTCTTTTCTTCTCTCTCTATTTTATAAGTTACTAAACCAGTTATAATTTCTCCTTGTCTCAAAGAGCCTTGCTCGGATTTTGAATATATAGAAAAGCTTTCCAACAGACCCTACTCCTCAACTATGTTAAACTCTGGCCTTATTTGAATAGGCATCACTTTGGCTTTATTCTTTGAAATAGCCAAAGTTTTTTCTTGCTTTGGTAGTTGAAGACGTCTTTGATAAAAATCCAAAGCAGTTTTTACAGAATCTAGGACCTCACTCAATCCTTCACTAGGCATGAGACTTATAAGATGAAATACTAGAGCTTTAGTAAAAGAATCTTTTAGATTTTCAACTGGATGAGAAAAGAAAAAGCGTTCCCCTGTCATTTCATTATCCCAAACCCACTTGATATGTTTTGATGGTGTTGGTTCATAATGGATTTGGTTCCATTTTGTTATGTAAGGTTTCTGTGATACACCGCCTGAAAAGCCTTCCAGACTGTTTGTTGAACTGATCCAGAGTGGTAATCGTTTCATCAGTTGAAACCCTT
This sequence comes from Blastocatellia bacterium, assembly GCA_016789295.1. GTDB lineage: Bacteria > Acidobacteriota > Blastocatellia > Chloracidobacteriales > JADJPF01 > JAEUQL01. The sequence goes on from JAEUQL010000007.1 coordinate 18,392, forward strand.
TCTTCTTTAAATAAAGTACTATCTATTAAATAACAGACTTCTTCTGATTCCAAACTCTTCACAAAACCATGCTGAATACCTACCTTTATATTGTCGTCCAGCTTTATGATCACTTGGCTAAAAATACTCTGTATATTTTCGCTATTGATGTCAGAAGAAGACAACTCACCTGCAACATGTGGCTGCAAAAGTTTACTCCAAGAATAGTCTGTAAGTCCTAACTTAGATCTTTCTATTACATTTACATGCCGCAGAGAAACTCTAGTATAGAACGGAGGTTCATATATCTTTTCGAAAGGTTCTAATATTAAAATTAGCTCTTGCTTAAAAGTTTCCCATTTTTCATACTTGAAGTGGTAGAAAGATAATGAGTCACTAGTCAAAACAACTACCTTTTCTTCGTTCGAGTCTGAGAATTCATAAGATCTACTATTGATTCCACCTATTCCAGCTAAACTACTTATTTCTATAGGAAACTCTTCCGATAGGCTCTTACTTTCAAAAAGTGGATAGAGCTTCCGAATGGCCTCTTGATATTTACCAGGAACTTCTGATTCCAGTTTCAAAATTTTTGGGAATTTAAGTTGACAAACTACTCTATCTAAAGGATTTTTCCTATATATAACTCTATCACAATGGGGGAAAGCCTTAGTTTTCTACTTTGTCAATCCATTAAAGTTTTTGACATAAAATAGCATAGTTTTATCTTTGCTTCAAAGTAGAGAAAAAAGATTTCAAGCTAATAGTAGCTTAGACAACCTAGCTCCTAACTCTCAGTAGACTTATAGTATCTTCTCAAAATATTCAATCTCTTCTTTCAAAACTTCTGGCCAAGGACTACCATCATCAGAATGTTTTCCACAAAGAGTGAAGCTGACAAAGCCAGGATAAGTATTGTCTATGCGGTCGGCATCTTCAGACGAGTCTGCAGGAGGACGAAGAAGTCCTGTTGCAGTTAAACGCAATGGATGTAGCCAACAAGCCTTCGGTTTACGACTCCAAGAATGCTCTCCAAGCTGTTCTGAAAGTACTTGTAATGAACATCTTGCATCGGAAAGTGCAAATACACATTTCGTCTTCTCAAAGTGTGTAGGAAAGTCAGACTGCATGTAATTATGAGGTTTTACAGCAGTCTTTCTTGCTCTACCCAAACCTCGCCAATTGCTAGTAGTAATGTAGACTTTCGGAAGAAAAGAGAAGAACTCAGGATAGTTTTTTACACTATCGCGTATCTTTCTCTCCTCTCCTTCTTGTAGATAGACCCCGTCATAGCAGCACATTCCTTCACACAAAGACAGATCACAACGCTTTAAGAGCGGTTTTTCCATCAGCCTCCCTCCAAAACCTTCTTATATTGAGTAAAATCTCTTTCCGTTAATATTCGAGAAGCTTTGTCTACTGACTGAAGGTGTTTTTCAAAAAATCTGAAAAAGTCAGACTGCTCTCTTTTAGTAACCTTTATCACTGGAGAGCCTGTCCCAAGCTCGCCATAACTGTAGAAGTAGGCATAGAGGTCATCATCTATCATTACTACTGCTATTGTTGGATAGATATTGAAGCATTTTAATTCAAACTTCCCTACCTCTACATCTTTAAGGCTATTTCTTTTAAGCTGTTCATCAAAGTCTAAAAATTTTTGCATTATTCTTGTCCGGTTGAGGTGGCCTTCATCGCGTTCCCTTCTTACAACAACATCACCACCCGGATCTAGAAGCATAATCTTTACCTTGAGAGACGGCTTGGCTTTAGCGAGTTTCGTCAATTTACTGGGGTTGAAGGATTCGAGATAGATACCTTCAGCAACAATCTCTTTCTTTGCACTTTCTATCAATTCTTCCCATTTTATCTGATCATACTGCACAACCTCATACGGCTTTGCTTCTGTTCTTGTGTAACTACTAATAAGAAATAGAGAAACAGTTGTAATTACTGCCAGTAGTAGATATAAAAACTGCTTCTTTGCAATAGCATTACTTGTAGCAACTTTTTTTAGCTCTTTTTTATCCAGAAAATTTTTAATAGCATTTGCTAGATCGTCTACTTCAAGGTATCGCTTCTGAACCTCTTCACGCATTGCCTTTAGCACTATCTCGTCTAAACCATCCTCAAGTAAGTTCACGAGTTCTTGTGTTGTAGTACTTCTAGTTGCAGAGATCTGTTCAGAAGTGATCAGACGCTTTCTTGCATCACTACCCAGTATTTCTTGCTCCATTTGTACTGTCTTGCTTGGCTTTTCTAGACTTTCTTTCTCTGGATAATGACCTGTTAGAAGTTCATAAAGTATTACTCCAAGAGCATAAATATCTGTTGAGAATCTGATTGGATCGCCTCTCAACTGTTCTGGGCTAGCATAACGTCTTGTCAAGCGTCTTTCTGCAGGTGCAGTTGGATCGATTGCTTGGGTGGAAAGCTCTGGGTTAGTAAATATTGCAATACCAAAGTCTAGAAGTTTTGCAGTAGATGATGAATTGACAAGTATGTTGCTCGGTTTGATGTCGCAGTGGACTATATTTTTTCTGTGTACATAAGAGACAGCAGAACAGATTTCAAGAAATATGCGAAGTCGCTCTTGAACTGTCAGCTTGTTCACGTCAGCATAGTCGCAGACGGTACGGCCTTCAATATAGTCCATAACAAAGTATGAAGTACCATTTTGGGAAGTATCCCCGTCTAGCAGTTTTGGAATGTTTGGGTGTTCGAGAATAGCTAGAATCTGACATTCACGAAAAAACCGGAGCCTATTCTCTTTTGAATCGAGGTCTCTGTTTAAAACTTTGACAGCCCCTAACTGTTTATATGGACTTTCCCTAATACCAAGATAGACAGATGCCATTCCACCTTGACCAAGTTTTCTAGCAATACGAAATTGGCCAAGTGTACTACCAATAATTGGATCTTGTTCTGTGCAATAGCTTGAGTCTTTGATTTCAACTACAGGTCTATCGAGCAGACCTTCATTATCTTTGCTATAGAGAAGTAAAGTTTCTACTTCGCTACGAAGATGTTCTGGACATTCTCTGTCAAGAAAAGAGATGCGCTCGTTTAATGGAATCTCAAGTGCCATTTGAAAAAGAGCTTCGATCTTCTGCCAGTCGTCAGGCTTCATTCTCTTTCCTATCTATTTCACGGTGTAACCACGCCCTAGCAAGTTTCCATTGCCCTCTGACTTGATCAACTGTAATACCTAACTGTTTACCAACCTCTTCAAAGCTACACCCTGCATAAAATCTGAGTTCAACTATGAGACTCTTCTGCTTGTCTATCTCTGCTAAACTGCTGAGTGCTTTATCGAGATGTATCAAGTCTTCTTCCAGTTTCTGATACTCTTCTTGCTCTTTCTCTTTTGCAACACTGAAGTGTGCGAGTGCGTGGTCAAGTTTGACAAAATCTTGATCCATAGAAACCTTGACGGCTTCACCACCTCTCTTTGCAGCTTTGCGTCTGCGTGCATAATCGACAAGTATTTGGCGCATTGCACGGGCAGCAATGCTATAGAAATGATGGCGGCTTGGCCAGCTCAAATGACTGTCATTTACCAGCCGTAGATAGGCATCCTGAACAAGAACTGTAGGTTGTAAAGTGTGGCCTGGTCGTTCACGGTCAAAGTAACGCTCAGCTAGACGGCGCAGTTCATTTTGGACAAGAGGAAAGAGTCTATTGACAGCGTCTTGGCTGCCTTCTTTTACTTCACCAAGT
>JAEUQL010000800.1 GCA_016789295.1 Blastocatellia bacterium
TAAGCAACTATTTGATGGATTTTCCTTGAGCGGTATCTTTACAGCAACTTCTGGTAGAGCTTTTAATGCCAATGTTGGGGGTGACATAAATAATGATGGTAATCCACGCAACGACCGTTCACCATTTGTAGGCCGTAACACTTTGCGTAGCCCTAACTTCTACCAAGTTGATATGAGGTTCTCCAAATTCATCAAACCTTCAGAAACCACAAAGATTCAGTTTATCGCTGAAGCTTTCAACCTTTTTAACCGCACAAACATTGCAACAATAAACACCAACCAGTTTCTAATTAACACTGCAGTTCCTGGCCAGATTCGCCTGCAACCAAATCCAGCTTTCCTCTCACCAGTTACCAGCTCAGGTAATGCAAGAGGAGCGAACCGCCAGTTCCAACTTGCACTCCAATTCGAGTTTTAACTCACCTATAGAGGATCGGCCTACACCGATCCTCTTCTCCGCTTTTTCAAAAATTTCAAGAAAATATGTTGAAGTGAACGAACGGTCGTGCTACTCTTTTGAACTATGGCACGAGGTGAAGATACTAAAGCAGAAATATTGAAAGAAGCTATGGCACAAGCCAGCAAGTACGGGCTTGAAGGTATCAGTATAGGTGGACTAGCCAAGTCACTAGGGCTTTCAAAAAGTGGACTTTTTGCACACTTCAACTCTTTGGAAAACCTGCAGCTAGAAGTTCTACAGGCCACAGTTAACAGATTTGTAGAAGTAGTTGTGATTGCAGCTCTAAAACAGCCTCGCGGTGAACCAAGAGTCAGAGCACTTTTTAAGAATCTTCTTGATTGGACAAATTCCAAATGGATGCCAGGTGGATGTCTGCTGATGTCAGCAGCAGATGAATTTGATGACCGACCTGGCCCAGTAAGGGATTTTCTGGTCAAAAACCACCAAGACTTGATGAGTACGATTTTGACAGCAGCAAAGATAGCAGTAGACGAAGGCCATTTCAGAGCAGACCTCGACCTTGAACAGTTTGCCTTTGACGCTTTTGCTATCTTCCTCTCTTATCATCACTACAAGAGACTCCTCAATGACCCAAATGCGGAGGCTCACTTCAACAATTCAGTCGATAGATTGATCAAAAACTGTTGCCAGTAAGGAGGAATTTTTTATGTCGAACAAGAAACCTTACACAAAAACAAGCACGAACGTTCGGTCAGCTTCATTGATAAATGGACTGATCAAGTTAGGGATGGGAGTTGTCGAGATGGTAGCTCCAAGTTTTGCAGCCAATCTTGGAGCCAAGCTATTTACAACTACCAGGCGATACAGAAGAAATTCCCAGGAGCGTGCACTGCTAAAAGAAGCAAAAGCATTCAAAATTGATTGGAAAAGAAAGCAACTTGCTGCTTGGTCATGGGGAAACGGGGATACTGTGCTACTTGTGCATGGTTGGGAAGGTAGAGGTTCACAACTAGGTAGTTTTGTCAAACCATTGGTTAATGCTGGCTATAGAGTAGTTGCATTTGATGGTCCGGGTCATGGAGATAGCAGTGGAAATAGCTCATCAGTAGTTGCACTTGCTGAGTCTATCTGTGCAGTAAGTGAGCAGGTAGGAAAAATAGATACATTGATAGCGCATTCTGTAGGAAGTGCAGCATCAACACTAGCTTTGAGTAAAGGGTTAAAGGTAGGAAAGGCTATATATATTGCTCCGCCAGTTGGCATGCTCAAATATGTACAGAAATTTGCTCAGACGGTAGGACTTTCATTGGAAACAGCAGATAAGATCTTCAATATTCTCTGTCAAAAATTTAATGTCGATAGCTCCTCACTCTACTTGCCAGACATGGCCAGAAAGATGAATACGCCT
>JAEUQL010000801.1 GCA_016789295.1 Blastocatellia bacterium
GTGGATTGGTGAGGTACGAGAGTTGTTTCCTAAAGAAGCTGTTGAAGTAATAGAACGTCACGCACTGGACAGGTATAAACTTACAGAACTGGTTACAGATGCTGAAGTGTTGCAGAAACTTGAGCCAAGTATGGAACTTCTACAAACAATCCTAACTTTCCGTGGTTTAATGAAAGAAAAGGATGTTTTAGAAGCTGCAAGAAAGATTGTCAAACAAGTTGTAGAGCAGTTAAAGAAACGCTTTGAAAGCGAGATTCGGCGTACTCTTTGGGGAAGAGCCAACAGAATGCGCCACAGCCCAGCCAAAGTAACTCAAAACTTTGACTGGCGAAAGACTATAAAGAGGAATCTTAAAAACTACAGCCTAGAAAAAAAAGTTTTAGTGGCAGAAAAGTTGAGCTTCTTCTCTAGAATCGAGCAACGTCTTCCCTGGCATATAATCATCTCTGTCGATCAAAGTGGTAGCATGGCAGAGTCTGTAATACATAGTGCAGTTATGGCTAGTATCCTTTCCAGTCTTCCATCACTTGGCATAAAGCTGCTAGTTTTTGATACTTCCATAGTCGATCTCAGTCAACATATAGATGATCCTGTAGAAGTACTAATGAGTGTTCAGCTTGGTGGAGGAACTGATATTAGCCAAGCTGTCAAATACTGCGAAACTTTGATCAACAATCCACACCGAACTATCTTTGTTTTAATTAGTGATTTCTGCGAAGGAGGTTCAGTAAAAGAGCTACTTGCAACAGTTTCACGCCTTTCCCAATCAGGAGTAAAGCTACTCGGCCTTGCAGCTCTAAACGAAACATCTATACCCTCTTATGACGGAACAATGGCTAGAAGATTATCAGAAGTAGGAATGGAGATAGCAGCATTAACTCCAATGAGGTTTGCCGAGTGGCTAGCAAAAGCGATCTCTTAAAAAATTTAAGCCAACATATATCACTCTTTGACCAGTCATTACTGGAAACAATATCTAGCAAAGGTTTGGTAAGACGTGCACAGAAAGACCTTGAAAGTATAGAGCCAGAAATAGAAGGCGAAGAGGGTACATTTTTAAGGCTACGAGTAGTTGATGCCTTCGTAAAAATTAACGAACAAGGCCCAACAAAAGCCTTCTGTAGTTGTCCATCAAAAGAAGTCTGCCGCCATATTCTCATAGCTTGTCTCTGGCTTTCTAAAATTTCCAAAACAGAAAATCAATTAAGTAACGAGACTGCTGGAGAAAGTAGAGAAAGTCCAGAGAAGAGTCAAAACAAGGAGATCTCATACAACGACTTGGTAGGCTGGGCAGGAAAGAAGCTTGTAAACCTTGCTTTTGAAAAGATTGCAAATGGTGAAGAAGTAAAGATTGTAAAAGAGAGGATAGTTACTGTTACGATTCCAACAGTTAATATTACCTGTCGTTTTTACAGTTCTTTACAAGAAAGTAGGGAAAAATTTCTAGAAAGTGGCATCTGCTCCTGTCGTTCTAGTTCTCTTTGTATTCACTTAGTCATTGCTGCAATTGTATATTTCAGAAACCTTGGAAATACCCTAGAAAGTGAAGAGATGGAGCTACTAAAAGCTTCTGCTCAAACACCTCGTTCTAGAAATGAGGTTATAGCATCAGCTAAAATATTGATAGAAAAGTCTATAGAAATTGGAATATGTAACCTATCAGAAATTAAACAAGAACGTTTTGCTACATTAGCTGTTTCTGCTACAGGAGTAAATCTTCCACGCTTGTCAGCAGAAGTACGTGTAATAGGTGAACAGATAGGGCTTGCACTTGCAAAAGATGCAAAAGCCGATCAGTACAAACTACTACAATCAATGACCCGTACAT
>JAEUQL010000802.1 GCA_016789295.1 Blastocatellia bacterium
GATGCACTATTCTGAAACAGCGTTTGTCTTGCCTGCAAAGTCTCCAGAAGCAGCCGCATCAGTGCGCATTTTTACTTCTAGTAAAGAAATCCCTTTTGCTGGACATCCAACAATAGGTACTGCATTCTTACTTGCATCACTTGGTAGAGCAAGGCTCTCTACTCCAGAAAACTCTTTAACTCTGGAACTAGGGACTGGTCTTGTGAAAGTATTTGTTGAGGTCAACGACCGAAATAGAGGTAAAGCAGTGATGGAGCAAGAAGTTCCACAGTCTAGAGGTATTTGCACTGATCTAAAAACTATTGCTGCCAGTTTGTGTTTGGGTGCTGATGAAATAGCTAGTCTTGAGCCAGAGGTTTTCACTAATGGTGTCTCTTTTCTCATCGTCTGCATGAAATCTCTGGCATCTATAAAAAAGATCAGCCCCAATGCTCTTTTGTTGGAAGAGCTTCTGCGAGGTCTAAAAGTTGATGGTCTTGTCTGCTTTACAACAGAGACTATTGAATCAAGCTCACACGTTCACGTGAGGGCTTTCTTTCCTGAACTTGGAGTGAATGAAGATGCCGCAACAGGGGCTGCACAAGGGCCACTGGCTGCATATCTGTTTAAAAATGGGTTGATAAGATCGGAAAGAAATTTTAGGCTTGTTTCTGAACAGGGTTATGAAATAGGACGTCCAAGCAGGCTTACAACAACTTTTGATATCAGAAATGGCACAATAGATGCTATAAAAGTTAGTGGAGATGTACTACTAATGGCCAGAGGCGAATTTCTCTTAAAGTAACCTGCTTTTAACTACTATTTCTACAAGGTTGTTAGGAGGTAGAGAGATGCCAAAGATGTTTGTTATGCGTAAAGCAAGTGGTAAGTTATTTAAGTTTCAAGACAAGCTGATCGCTGTCTGGGCAGGGGAAGATGCCCTTCTCAGAACGACTATGCACAATCCAGAGTTGGATATGTATCAACCTGCTATCTTTGAAGGAGATCTGGCAGAAGAGCTTCGTAAAGAATCTAGTTTCTGGTTGGTAGATGCTTTTTCACCAGATGCAAAATTGAACAGAGGGAGAGTTGTGGATTGGCAAGAGATCAACAAGCTTCATAGCCATCAACCTCCACAACCCACTTTACCTCCAAAAGTACGTGCTATTGTTCGCGAGTTCAACTTTAGTTGACAGAGTCATTATCTGTAGCAGCAACTGCAGTTGCATTCTGCATCTCAACTTGTGCAACAGCTATTGTCCTTTCTGCTACTAACTCAGAGTTGACGAAAGTTTGAATTATGTAGTTGCCAGGTCGCTCAAAATGCAGGTTAATAAAGAAGTTAACATTATTTGCATAACCGTTCTTTGGAACCTGAAACGCTGTTGGTTGAGAACTGGCTAGTGTTACTACTCTATCTGGTGAAAGAATGCGAATCTCGCTGGTATAGTCACCTTCTCCACGCCATTGACTCACTACTGCTATTCTGTTGAGCACAGCAGGGAGTCTTTGAAAGAACATCTCTTGAAATACTCCCATCAAGCTTACTTTATTTCCTATTTCTAAACGAACGTCTTCGCAAGTAATCTGATAAACAAGTTCAGCCTTAGAAGCTGCCATCACTTTTCCCCATTTCTTTATATTGTGAGATTACAAATAGAGCTAATTTGAACCAGTAGCAACTAGATTGTCAACCATTTGTAGACAAGAACCTCTTGATATATGACCCCAATCTAAAAAATAATACCCAGTACGGAGGGAAACTGTTATGAAAAAGCTGGCTATATGTCTATTCTTGCTCTTTGTTACTACCTCTTGTGCAAATGAGCAAAAGATCGCCGCCATG
>JAEUQL010000803.1 GCA_016789295.1 Blastocatellia bacterium
TACGATGCCGATTACTACAGAGAAGCTCCAACAAGCAATCCCAAAGGGCCTGAAAGCGGTAAGCTGAAGGTAAGAAGAGGTGGATCTTGGTCTGAACAGAACCAGACCGCTTGCCGCACCTCTGCCAGAAGCTTCTCTCAAGTAGTGCCCCCTTCTGTATACTCCAGTCTTGATACTGGCTTTCGATGCGTCCTCAATGAGGAAAGGGAAAAATAGCACCAGAAGAGAAACTGCTTGATGACAACTTGCAGTAGTTGAGTGTACTCTGAGATCTATAACACACAACTATTGCAAGCTTCAGCTTAAGGAGTCAGCTATGAGCATTCGAGGAATAATAATAGCAATTATAATGTTTTCCGTTCTGTCGCTCCCACTCTGCTTTTCAGACAGTACAAACGCTGTAAAGGCTCAGTCTGGACAAGTAAGACAGACTGAAAAAGAGAAACAGAAAGAGAAAAAGAAGAAAGAGGCTCAGGGAGAAGAAGAAGAGATTGTTGATGCCAATAAAACAGAGACTATAAAGATAGAGACTAAACTTATTAACGTAGATGTCACCGTTCGAGACAAGAAAGGTACAGGCATCTATCAAGGTCTCAAGGCTGGCAACTTTGCTGTCTATGAAGATGGTGTTAAACAAGATATTACCAACTTTGCTGCCTCGGAAGCTCCTTTAACAATGGTTCTAGTACTAGAGTATAGCCGTGTGATAGGCGGAATAACAAATGAAGTTATAAATCCAGCAGCACAATTTGTTACTCGTTTTGTTAAGCCTAAAGACCAAATAGCCATTGTTGCTTATGATATCAAACCAGCAATACTCAACGACTTTACAGACAATCCATCAGTTCTTGCAAATAGCGTCAATATACTACTTAGAAACTTTCCTGCCTGGAATGAGAGTAACCTCTTTGATGCTCTCAAATTTGTACTTCAAGGAGGGACACTTGATAAACAAGAATATGGTGGTGTGACAGAGGTAGATGGCAGAGTAGCTATTCTGCTTGTTAGTTCTGGATTCGATACCTTCAGCAAAATAAACTATGGGCAAGCTCTCAAGCTCGTAGAGTCGGCAGGTGTTCCTATTTACAGCATTGGCATTGGTAACCTCTTCTTCAAACTCAATGAACAGCGTATGGGACCTGAGCAGAGGCTAACTTTTCTCCAAGCTGCAAACCAACTCCGGTCATTTTCAGAAAAGTCTGGAGGAATATACTTCCCGGTTACTTTCCAAGGCGAGATCCCTTCAACTCTTAATGGAATACAAGCACTACTCAGAAATCAGTACAGTATTGGTTACACTCCAACCAATACTCGTAGAGAAGGAAAAACAAGAAAAATAGAGGTTTTTGTTGATGTTGATGGCGATGGAAAATCGGATAACAAAAACCTGATGCTTTCTTACCGTCCAGCATATAAAGAACCCAAAGAGTAAAGAGCCAGAACAAGGCATTCCTATTTTTCAAACTTCAGAAATAGGAGTGCCTCCAATAACTTCTTTCCATATACTACTCGTTCTCCTTTTTACCTTTGTTCTCATCTTCTAATGCTGAGTCAAGGCTACTTCCATTTAAACCCAACCGATTACGAATCTTTTCTACGTTTGCCATTGCTTCTGAAAGCTGCTGCTCTAGTCTGGGTTTTTCAAGACGGAGCCGATTCAACTCCGAACCAACTGCAGCTAACTGGTTGTCTATGCTTGTACGAATTATTCTCTCTGCATCACTACGATTAAGGGTGTTGACTGTTATGATCTCCGATTCGATATTTCGCAGGCGAAGATTTAACTGCTTCTCTTGAGTTTCCAAACTGTCTATTCTCTG
>JAEUQL010000804.1 GCA_016789295.1 Blastocatellia bacterium
CGTGAATCAAGTTTTTCAAATTTGCCACCATAAGTAGCAGGAACAGTTAACTTCAGTAACCCTATACTACCAAGCAGCTTAACAATTTCTATAGCGTGGCTAGAACTATCGCTGTTTTCCAAAAACTCTTCATGAGTCTTTGTAAAAGAGTCGATCTCAGCTATCAAATCGCTATGATAAGAATCAAAAAAGAGACTGTTTTTCATAACTATTTATTAAATGATGCTGGTCGTTTTTCGATAAAAGCTTTGTAGGCTTCGTTATAGTCTGGGTGCTGCATACATATAGCTTGTGCTTGTGCTTCGGCTTCAAGAGCAGCAGTTAGTCCCATGTTGAACTCCTGGTTGAGCATCTCTTTTGTCATGCCTATACCAAAGGAAGGGCCATTTGCTAGACGTTCTGCCCAAGCATGAGCTTCATCCATCAAAGCTTCTTGTGTCACAAGACGGTTATAGAGTCCTATCCGCTCTGCCTCTTCTGCTGAAACAAAGTCGCCTGTAAAAAGCAGTTCAGTAGCTTTGCTAAGCCCGATAATTTTAGGCAGCAAGAAGGCTGCACCCATGTCGGCTCCTGATAGACCAACTTTTACAAAAAGAAAAGCTATTTTTGCCTCTGAACAAGCGATCCTTAAATCAGATGCTATAGCAATCATTGCACCTGCTCCTGCAACTACTCCATTGAGTGCAGCAATTACAGGTTTGCGCAGTGCACGTATGTTGCCTACAAGCTCGCACGTCATTCTAGTAAATTCTAGTAATCCTGCCATGTCGAGTCCCATCAATTGGCCAATAATGTCTTTAACATCTCCACCAGAACAGAACCCACGACCTTGCCCAGTAACTATCACACTGCCTATATGAGACGCAGATTGTAGTGCACGAAAAGTGTCCGTGAGTTCGCGGTATATTTCGAAGGTAAGTGCATTTAGCCTTTCTGGCCGGTTGAGTGTGATTGTTGCTACACGTCCATCTTCCTGATAGTCGAAAGACCTCGGTTTTATAAGACTCATACTCCCTCTTTTTCTATTTCTGTCTGCAACTTACCTAGTAAGTCGCGTAGTTGTAAAAGTTCATCTTTACTAAGTCCAGCAAAGAGTTTCTGAAGGTCTGTAGTATGTTTTTCTATCAACTTCTCAGAAAGCTTCTGTCCACTTTTGGTCAACTTTACTTGAAAACTACGCCTATCTTCTGGAACCTGATTTCTAACAACAAGCCCTTCGGCTTCGAGCCTATCCACTATGCCAGTGAGATTACCAGCAGTAACAAGTAGTTCCTGACTCAATTGCCTGAAAGATAGTCCTTCAGGGTGGCGGGCAAGTTGAGCTAGAACATCAAACTGCGCAAGTGTGCAATCGGTTGATATAGACCTGCGAGCTTGGCGCAGTATTAGGTTGTAACTTTTCATCAACCTCAACCAGACACCAACTGCTAGTCGGTCTTTTTCTACTTTCTGTTCAGTCTCCATCAGCTTTTCAGATTACAGCCATTGCCTCAATCTCTACTTTGGCATTGGGTTCTAAAAGAGCTTTAACTTCTACCAGTGCCATAGCAGGAAAATGTTTCCCCATTAGCTTTCGATAGGATGTGCCAACAACCTTGATTTGATCTATGTACTCCTGCTTGTTAGTAACATAGATAGTCAGTTTTCCTACATTTACTGCTGACCCACCAGATGCAAAAACCACAGAGAGAACGTTTGTAAGAGCTTGCTCAAACTGCTCACTAAAATTGCTGCTAAGCTCTTTTTCCCTATTCCAACCTATTTGCCCTGCAATAAAGAGCAGCCGTCCTGAAGTTTTTGCAAGCATTCCATTGTTGTAT
>JAEUQL010000805.1 GCA_016789295.1 Blastocatellia bacterium
ACCTTGTCTGCAGCTTCTTTTGAATCATCAGTCACGCTGGTTCCATGCTCTGGCTCTTTTTTGTTGGACATAACCTTTACTCCTTTCTTGAAGTTGGACATTGACTGTCTAATTCAATTTCTAAAGCCGAATCTTTGATTTCCCTTGCAATGTAATTTTATACATTTATACCTATAAAAACAGTATAGTTTTCCATAGATTTATATGTTAGCATGTGCTAGAAGAGCAGTTTTTTAGCAAATATTTCTGTGCAAGTGACTAGTTAGTTTGTGTGGATTTTTTAATAGTTGTATCAAGTTCCTAGCAGAGGAACTTGATACAGTTGAATCTAGGATATCAATTGAGCAGCTTTTTTAAGTCTTTCAACACACCTTTTCTGGCCTATCGTGACAATTACATCAAACATTCCTGGGCCAACCGACTGGCCAGTAAGTGCAGTGCGTGCACCGTTTATTATGAGACCAGCTTTTATACCACTCTCTTCAGCCAGCTTTCTGAGAGCCTCTTCGGTAGTTTCAAGTGTAAAAAACTCTAATGCAGCAAATCTTTCAGCAAGAGCAGGAAGTAGCTCTTTTAATAAAGGATCTTTCAAGTTTTTGCTGACAGCAGCATCTTCATAAGTGAAGTCGTCTTCAAAATAGGCTCTTCCAAGAGTTGGGAAATCGACTAAGGTACGATAACGTGCACGTAACAGATCGACAGTTTTAGCAAACCACTCAGCCTTTTCTTTCTCGTACTCTTCTCTCCACATACCTCTTGACTTGAACTCTTCAATCACCATAGGAAGAAGTGTAGTAAGATCGGTCTTGCTAACATATTCAGCATTCATCCAAAGAGCTTTTGGATCTGTCCAATTTCGTTCATCACCTTTGCGGAAGTTGAACACACCATTGGAACGGTTAACACCTTCAAAAGAGAAAAGTTCTATCATTTCTTGGCGTGAGAAAATTTCTCTATCCATTCCTGGTGACCAACCCAGTAGTGCCAGGAAGTTTAGAAGTGCATCTGGAATAAAGCCACGCTCTTGATAAAAACTGACCATTACTACATCGCCATGAAACCTTTTGGAAAGTTTTGCACGGCTGTTATCGAGTATCAAAGGAAGGTGGGCAAAGTTAGGAACCGGCTCACCAAGTGCTTTGTATATCAATATCTGTTTTGGCGTGTTTGGCAATCCATCTTGACCACGTACTACGTGTGTCACACGTTGGTCTGCATCATCTACAACATTGCTGAGGATGTAGAGCGGGCTACCATCGGCACGAATCATCACAAAGTCTTCTATGTCACTATGTTGTTTGACCTGTTCACCATAAACAAGGTCGTTCCAAGTGACTGCTTGACCGTCTTGTGGAACCGCAAAGCGGATGACAAAAGGACGATTTTCAGCAAGCTTTGCGTCGATTTCACTCTTAGAAAGCCTTCGGCAAGTTCCATCATATTTGTAAGCTACTTTGTTTGCTTCTGCTTCTTTGCGTTTGGCATCAAGCTCTTGTTTAGTGCAGAAGCAACGGTAGGAACTTCCAGATTCTACAAGTTGATAAGCTCTCTTGCGGTGTAGTTCTATATTTTCTGTTTGGAAGTAAGGCCCTTCATCCCAATCGAGTCCAAGCCATGTCAGTCCTTGAAGTATTGTTTCGGTAGCTGCTTTTGTTGAGCGTTCTAGATCGGTATCTTCTATTCGTAGGATGAATTTACCTCCAACTTTCCTTGCAAAAAGCCAGTTAAAAAGTGCTGTGCGTGCTCCACCAACGTGAAGGTAACCCGTTGGAGAAGGAGCAAAACGGACGCGAATCTCAGACATAGACTAAATTCCTTA
>JAEUQL010000806.1 GCA_016789295.1 Blastocatellia bacterium
AGTGTTGTTCGAGTTTCAACTTCAACAACTTCCTTCTTTCCATTAACCAATAGTTCAAGTTTAACTCTATCAGGCCCTAGTACTTGATCTTTTTCTGTTGCACTTACTGGTTTAAGAAGTTCTGTTGGAGGAAGTGCAGTAGAAGCAATAAGCCCTCCACCAACAGTCTTTATAAAGTTGCGTCTAGAAACATTCCAGTTACTGTCTTTCTTATCTTTATCTTCCATACTCTCCTCATTAAAATAGTTGATTTACTTCTACTCTAAATTCTTTAAGTTAGTTGCGATTGTGAGCAGAAATATCTCTGGAAAAGTCTTTTTGGGGCTATAGCAACTACTATTTTTCTACCTGTATTTTTTATTATCCAGTCATTATAAGTATATCTCAAGTTCTTTGCTCAACTATTTTTCTAAAGAATGCACCCACAAAACTAGTCAAGCTTTAACAAAAGAAGTATTAGAACAACCTTTACCAAGTTTACAAACTAACTACTTGGACATGAAGATATATTTCTTAATAAGAGTAAAACAACAGTTTTCTGCTGTAATCAGTTTCTGGGACAACTTCTTTTAGAGTCCGTAGTTTTGGCTTTACAATCGAACTGGTTTCGAAATTCATTTAGAGCAGAAAATATGCAGATACACCAGATAGTTGTGCCGACACCGTTCTATGTAGGTCCTGTAAACGTCTACCTCATAAAGCAAGACCCTATCACGATAGTCGATATTGGCCCCAACACAGAAGAAGCTTTTCAAGCACTCAAGGCAGGCGTTGAAAATCTTGGGCTTAGACTAGACAATATTAAACGCCTTATCGTTAGTCACGCACACGCAGACCACTATGGTATGGCTGCACGCTTGCAGGAGACATCAGGAGCAGAGATATTCCTACACTCTTGGGAAGAAGGAGCACTAGGCATAAAGCAAGATTACACTCACCACCGCAAGCTTCTACAGAGAGCAGGAGTACCAGAAGAAGAGATAGAGAAGTTTGAAACCGGCTATTTAAAGATTAGTCCATTACTTGGGGATAAGTTTCAGTATAAATTGCTCGAAGATGAAGAAGAGATAATCTTTGAAAAAGAATCCCTGCGAGTTTTGCACACCCCTGGTCATACTCCTGGAAGTATATGTTTAATGCGAGAGAGCAATCGTGAGTTAATGGCGGCTGATACTGTAATAAAACATATTACACCCAATCCAATGCTCAACTGCGATCCTATAGACCGATTACGCCGATTTCCTTCGCTTAGTGAGTATCTCTGTTCTGTAGCAAGAATTAAAGAGCTTGCACCAACACTTGTACATTCTGGACATGGACATTCAATCACAGACTATGGCGAACATTTTCATCGGTTACTTAAACAAACTAATGATAGACAATCCAAAGTTATTTCATTGCTTCCAAAGAGTGGAGCCACAGCTTGGGAAGCTACATCTAAAGTTTTTCCCAATGTTGGACGTGAACATAAATACTTAGCTGTCTCAGAAGTTCAAGCCCATTTAGATATGGCTGTAGCTGATGGAAAATTAAAAGTAGAAAAACAAGATCTAATAGAGAGATACTATATTTGAAGTTAGGTAAAAACTAGATTGGTAGACGAAAGCAGAGACAAGCTCGCAAGGTGGCAACTAATTTTGGGTAGATATGCAAAAGAGCAGCTTTCTATAGAGATGTCTAACGAGCAGCTACGCATTGAAGCTACATTAGAATTTCTTTATGGGAAAGAATACAGTGGGCGTGGAGTGCGCAGACAACCTGAAAAGCAGACAAGTTTAGACCCCAGTCAACTCTCTGTACCAAGGTGGATTGGTGAGGT
>JAEUQL010000807.1 GCA_016789295.1 Blastocatellia bacterium
TATGTCAAGGGTCTTTTTGATAGAGTAGTTATTGAGATCCCTTTTCTTGGTAAAAATCTTAAGAAATTGGCTCTATCTCGCTTTAGCCGTAGCCTTGCGACACTTTACGCTGGTGGTGTAGAGATGCACAAAGCACTCAAGCTATCTATTGAAACAATGGGTAATAGCTACTTGCAGCAGCGTTCAAGAATTGTTCAAGTAGCACTGTCAGAAGGTGAAACTTTAACTAGAAGTATGGCTGCAACTGTGGTGTTTCCAGTAAATCTGGTGGAGATGGTTGCTGTAGGTGAGCAGACAGGCGAACTCGACAAGATGTTACACAAAGCAGCAGACTATTATGAGTTTGAAGCTGACAAAGCTATCAAAGCCCTACTTGCAGCGATTCCGATAGGCATCTATCTGTTGGTTGCGATCTATATCGCATTTACTGTTATAAGTTTCTATGCTGGCTACTTTCGTGCAATAGGTAACATTGCTCAGTAATGCCAAAGCTTGTGACTTTTTACTCTACTTTGTGGCAATATCGACAGCAACTTAAAAAGCTTTCAAGGAGATATGTAGAAGTGTCAAAAAAGATAAGGGTAGGAGTGATATTTGGTGGTCGTTCTGGAGAGCACGAAGTTTCACTCAGATCTGCCCATTCAATCATCGATGCTATAGACAAAAACAGGTATGAAGTTGTTCCTATAGGTATTACTAGAGAAGGAAAATGGGTGACAACCAGTCAGGCCACAGAGCTTCTTCCAGAGGCTGTAATTACAGCTACAGAACAGGTTGCACTTTTTGGTGATCCAACGCATCGTGGCTTGGTTCATGTTGGCAGTAGTAGCTTGGATAAAGATTCTCTCAAAACCCTAGATGTTATCTTTCCAGTTCTTCACGGAACTTATGGCGAAGACGGCACGATTCAAGGTCTTTTAGAGATGGCAGATGTAGCTTATGTGGGTTGTGGAGTGCTTGCTTCTTCTGTGGGAATGGACAAAGTGATGATGAAGAAGGTTTTTCAATCACACGGCCTACCTGTTGGACCTTACACCTACTTTCTTCGTTCGGCCTGGGAGAAAGATAAGAAAGCAATTATAGGGAAAATAAGCAGGGAGTTTGAGCCTCCTCTTTTTGTCAAGCCTGCTAATCTTGGTTCTTCGGTAGGTATCTCTAAAGTAAAGAGTTTTGAGCAACTCGAAGCATCTATAGACTTGGCTGCAAGGTATGACCGCAAAATAGTTATTGAGAAGGGTTTAAATGTGCGCGAGTATGAGATAGCTGTACTTGGTAACGATGAACCTATTGCTAGTCTTCCAGGAGAAGTTATTCCAGGTGCAGAGTTCTACGACTACAATGACAAATATATTGACAACAAAACACGGTTTGAGATTCCCGCAACTCTTGCTCCGGGAAAAATTGCACAGATGCAGCAGTTAGCTATAGCTGCTTTTCAAGCTATTGATGCTTCAGGATTGGCTCGAATAGACTTTTTTGTAGAAAAAGAGACTGGTGAGTTGATACTGAATGAGATAAATACGATGCCCGGATTTACATCGATCAGCATGTATCCAAAGCTTTGGGCTGTATCGGGTCTTTCTTATGAGGAGTTGATCGAGCGTCTGATAACTCTTGCTATAGAAAGAAAGAAAGAGGCTTCAAAGAATATAACTACTTTGTAAGAGGCTGATGCGGTAGTAGCTTGTAAAGAGAGGTTTTAGCCGACTCGCTTCACAGAGTCTGTAGGCTTTGTGAAGTTATTATCGTGTGTAGAAGGCTTGACTTAAAGACTAGCACTTTGATATAAGCAACCCTAAGTGTTCTGCAC
>JAEUQL010000808.1 GCA_016789295.1 Blastocatellia bacterium
TTGCTCACGATGTGAGTGAAGAGATAATTCGTGAGGTGGGCAAAAGAAGATCTCCTGCCGTTTCTCTTCTGGCAAGCTTCTATACATTAGTAGTCTTGTCATGCTCATAGATTGATCCATATCTAAAGTTTCTACCTTCTATCTGGCCTATTTCCACACATGTTTCTAGACTGCTGACAGTAATGTTGAGTCTGGGGGTAGGAACTTCTATCTCTTCTCCAGAAAGAAGTTTAACGGCTAGATAAGGGAAATTAATTCCTGAAAGACAAGAGACATGCAGACCTCCTGACATCCTTGGATTTACTTCGAGTAACTTGGGGGCTTTTCTAGAACCCTCTTTCTGGTATTTAACTTGTACATTAAAAATATAAGGAAGAGGAAATTCCTTAACTACTTTATGTGCAATCTCTATCAATTCTTTTTTATTTTCTAGCTTACGTGCTAGACCAACTTTCTTTCTTGGTACAGCAGCAAGAAGTTCTCCATTCCAACCAAGGCAATCAATGCTGTACTCAAATCCCGACAAATATTCAGAAACAACCAATGCTGGAAAAGAAGATTTTGACGACAGTGTCTGACAGACCTGTTTGAAACAGACCTGTTCGTTTACAGCTCCATAGAGCAGGTCTAATGAATTTGCCTTTTCTGAAATAACCCTAAAACCGAAGCCTCCAACAGAAACCTTTGGCTTAAAGCATACAGTGTGTCCTTTCTCTCTCAGTTTGTGATAAGCAGTTACAAACTGATCAAGGTTTGTTGCAATGTAGTAGTCTGGAACTGGCATCAAACTCTTCTCTTTAAAGGCTTTATAAGTAGCGTCTTTATCACTTAGAAGGTTCATCAATTCTGAGTCAGAACAGACCAAAACTCTTGTCCCTATCTTGTGAAACTCTTCTACATTTCTAGAAATAGATCTTAACCAGCCTCCAGGAACAAAGATATCGATCTTGTTTCTTCTGCAAAAATTGAGGCTGAACTCAAGAAAGCCTGCCTCTCCTGTTTTTGGTTCAAGTGTTGCTTTGTCAGCAGCTTGAAGCGTAGCGGAATATGGATTTGTGTGTGTTACGAATATTTCAAATCTTCTTCCATCAGGATTGTTCCTTATAAAATTAATATAGTGGTAGGCTGTTGCAAACCACTGACTAAACCATATCCTACGTGCCATTTCTGTTTTCGAAAAAGAGTTGGTATTTAATTAAACCGGTTATAGATTAAATGCGAAACAGAGATAAAGCAACAGAAAAACTTTAATAAAAATATGTATAAAATTTTACATCTTTTTTACCTTACATATTTCTTTTTAAGTTACCATCTTCTGTTATAACAACCTAACTTACTCTTATGCCATTTTTGGGTCTTGCGTAGATCTACAAAGTTACTTCACTAGTAAAAGTCATCTTGGAAGGTCATTCAAGTATAGCGTTTATTTAATACTAGTTTATATCCAAACGCCATCCTTTGCAGTACGTTCGTTGCTAACTTCTCCAGTGTTGATTGTACCTGCAGGCTCAACAAGCAGCACTTTACATTCATTCTCTGCAAATGGCTTGTGCTCTATGCCTTTCGGTACAACAAACATTTCGCCTGACTTCAGGTGCACTTGCCCATCTCTAAATTCTATATACATCTCACCATCGATCACTATAAAAACCTCATCGGTCTCTTCGTGCTTGTGCCATTTGACATCCTCCCCGTTTTGAAAAACGGGGATTCCTTAGCACGACGCTGAAACAACACGCCAGATATCTAAAGGAATTCTCGATAGAGAAGGTTCGCCTTTCAACAGCTCAGTCAACGC
>JAEUQL010000809.1 GCA_016789295.1 Blastocatellia bacterium
ACAGTTACCATTAAGCTTCCTTTCGCAGCTCAAACAGAAGCAGACACAAAGACCACTACACCAGCAAAAACTGTAAAACAGAAGAGAATTTTGGTAATTGATGACGAAATGGTAGTGCGTGGAGTTATTCAAGAGATACTTCAGGATGAGGGTTACCAAGTTGTCGATGCTGCAACGGGCGAGGACGGTATTATTCTTTTTAATAAAGAGCATTTTGATCTTGTAATTACTGATCTTGGAATGCCAGTAATGTCGGGGTGGGACGTAACCCAGATCCTAAAGTCAATTAATCAAGAGGTTCCAGTAATTTTATTAACAGGCTGGGCAACTCAAACAGACCTGGTAAAAGCTAAAGAATCCGGCGTAGATATGGTGCTTGGCAAACCTATATCGAGCAACGATTTAGTAGAAGCTGTTCTACAAATCCTCAAAAAGAATTGAGCAAGCCATACTTTCAATGCACAAGCCAGCTAAGCAAAGAGGTTGCATTTTTGGCTATTTCCTTGCTTTGCTTTTAGCCTAGTGTGTAGAATGCGGCTTATCTGTAAGAGATTTTAATTTTTCTGCTAATTTTAGAAAGATTTTTAGAATTTTTTGCAAACCATACTTGAGTTTATAAAAAACTAATGGCATTAGTATAAAAAATTCGAATCCAGTAGATTTCTCTTTTCTAGAATAGATACTGTCTGTATTATGATTCGAAAAATTTTCAAGCTTATAGAATGCTATTGAACCAATAAGGAGGCAATTTGTCAAAGAAGAGCGTTGCAGGAACATATGAGGTCGAGGTACTTCTTGGCACGCAGCAAGTTTGTATCCTAGAACTCGATATACCAGACACAAAAAACGAACTTCTCGGACTTAAGTACGACACCCCTTCTGGCCAAGAAGCCCTTCGTGGAATGCTAGCTGGTATCTTCTCGACACAAGGGGATGACGCTGATGTCAGGCAGTTGCAAGTTTATGATCTACTCGAAGGGATATCTACAATCCGTGAAGCAATAGAAAATGCTGCCATAAATGACTCTTTCGGCAATAAGCTAGCATCAATGGCTGAAGATGATGTAGCCCAAAGCTGTATACAATTCTTCTTCTTCATGACAGAGCAGCTAAACAGAGACAAGCTTTTGCAAATATTAAGTCAATTCTCGAAGTTCCTGCTCACAAAGAAAGAAGCTCTCCCAAAAGTCGCTTCTCCAGCCAAAACAGTTACAGCCAGATGGGACAGAGTGATAAAACAGAATGTTTTCACTACTGATGAACTTAACACAGAGATCGAAGTCAATCCACTTGAAGAAGGTTTGGTTGAAGAGGCTGAAGCAACTGAAGGTGAATGGTCTGAACCAGCCGAAGAGACAGAAACCGACGAACTTACTGATAACTCAGAGATACCTTAATATCCGCCCCGCGATAAATCGCGGGGACAATACATTTGCATCTAGGTACTAAAACTATCTGCAAGACCCTTGTTTACGTTTATCTTTTTACTTAGGGTTTAATTCTGAGGCTTTACTCTAACAGTTCACCTTGTTCAATGCCTTTTTTACGCTCTGTCCAAAGATTATCTTGCTGCACTCTACCGTCGATCTAACTCTATCTTCTGCAGCTATGCAATTTCTTTAATTTTTTCTAAAGAAAGGCCATTTTGTGGTGTGGAATGCTCAAAAACTGACGGGATGAACAATAGACCTTACAGCTTTTACTCATTACTTATTGAACAATAAGCATTCTTTAATAAAAAATGCCCTTTCTGTATAAGAGTTTGCTCTTTTCTTATGAAGAAGAGTCCATTTTTT
>JAEUQL010000080.1 GCA_016789295.1 Blastocatellia bacterium
AAACCTCACTCTCTGATAGTTGAAGCAATTGTTAAAGGTGGCTGTAGGCTTGTTCAATTGAGAGATAAGAGCCTTTCTTCGAAAGAGTTACTTGAACAAGCAAAAGAGTCTTTGCTGAAGACTAGAGAGTTTGGGGCACTCTTAATAATTAATGACAGAGTAGACATTGCCAAGATGTCAGGAGCTGACGGTGTGCACTTAGGTCAAAGTGATTTATCACCTGAAAAAGCTCGCAAGCTTCTTGGGTCGAATGCTATAATCGGACTTTCCACGCACTCTTTAGAACAAGCTCTAGTTGCAGACAATTTACCTATCGATTATATAGCCGTAGGGCCAGTATACAAGACGGTAACAAAACCTGAAGCAAGTGCTGGTGTGGAGAGTGGATCTGTTGGTTTAGAACTACTTAGAGAAGTAAAGAAAAGAGTGACCAAGCCAGTAGTAGCTATAGGTGGAATTACTTTGGAAAGAGTTTCAGAGTTGGCGGTTACAGAAGTTAGTAGTGTAGCAGTTATCTCAGATCTTTTATCCAAAGGCAACATAACAGAACGAACGTCTCAGTATGTTACAAAACTAGAAAGCCTTTCAAAGTTGAGGAGGGTATAGAGCAATGAGCTTCTTTGATCTACCGCCACTTATCGAGAAGATGCTAGCCTCTGGTGACAACATAAGTGACCTAAACTTCTCCGTTGGCCGTCCTCCACAGGTCGAAATAAATGGTAAGCTTAGCCCTGTTGAGATTAAAGGTCTACGTTCTTTGACTCCATACCAGACAGAGATAATTGCAATGGCACTTATCTCTGGAAATACTGATGCGGCAGAAAAGCTTCTAAAAACTGGTTCGGTTGATATCTCTTTTAGTATTCACCAAAAGACACGCTTCAGGGTGAATATCTTTTCCCAAAGAGGAACATACTCAATTGTTATGAGAGTTATTCCAACCGAAGTTCCTACAATAGAGTCTTTGGCTCTTCCTCCACAACTGGGTGATATATCGGTCTTAAAAAATGGAATAATCCTTCTGACAGGACCAACTGGAAGTGGAAAGTCATCTACTCTTGCTGCAATAATTGATAAGATCAACCGAGAGAAGTACTATCACATAGTTACTATTGAAGATCCAATAGAATTTCTCCATTCACATAAAAATTGCACTATAAACCAGAGAGAATTGGGTAGTGACACACCCTCTTTTGCTCTAGCACTTCGTGCTGCTCTTCGCCAAGCACCAAAAGTCATTCTTGTTGGTGAGATGCGTGACCTTGAAACTACAGAGATTGCGCTTGAAGCTTCTGAAACAGGCCACCTTGTTTTGTCAACCCTTCACACAACAGATGCTTCAAAGACAGTTGACCGTATAATAGGTCTCTATCCCAAAAATGAAGAACATATTATTCGTGTTCGTCTAGCACAAGCTTTCCGTTACATTATCTCCCAAAGACTTCTCCCAAAGGCTGATGGCAGAGGGCGTATAGCTGCTGTTGAGATCTTGAAATCGACACCTCGTACACGTGAGTACATTGAAAAAGGTGAAAGCGAAGGCAAGACACTACTTGATGCAATGAATGATGGAGAACTTGAGGGCATGCAGCATTTCGACCAAGTTATAGAAGGCTTTATTCGTCAGGGAATAGTAAGTAGAGAAGATGGGCTTTCGTTCTCTACAAATGCGAGTAATTTACAGTTGCGACTTTCTGGTTTGGGTGCTTCAGCCGACTTTATTGTAGGTGGCAAGGACGTCTCTCATGGTAGTAGTGATAGCTCTTCAATGAGAAGCCTGATAGAAAGATAGAACTGTGAGGGGGTTAAGATGAACTGGCTATGCGCAAATTGTGGTTTTGACATTCACATAGATGATACACAAGTTCCTCCATATGCTTTTTCTGTCGATTGTCCAAGGTGTAGAAAGAACCAGACAGTTACTCCACCTGCTAAACCAGACCCTACCCTAAAAGTTGGTT
Source organism: Blastocatellia bacterium (assembly GCA_016789295.1). Classification (GTDB taxonomy): domain Bacteria; phylum Acidobacteriota; class Blastocatellia; order Chloracidobacteriales; family JADJPF01; genus JAEUQL01. Next base: position 1,962 of record JAEUQL010000080.1, read on the forward strand.
CCCCTCCTGCCAACAGAACCACAGGGGCGCGTAGTGTAAGCCCACAGAATCCACAAGAGTTTTCTCAGATGTTTATGCAGGTGATGCAAATGATGATGGGTGGACAGGTTCAAAAAGGTGGAACTGAGATACTTTCCAAAAAAGGTGGAGGAACGGATCTTCTTTCCAGAGGCTTTGCATGGCAGAGGAAACAGGTTCTGATATGCTGTGCCGATGCTGGCCAGCGACAGTCTATAGAAACGATTCTTGAAGAATCCAACAGTTATGAATATAAGTCTCCTCAAACCTCGGCTCAAGCATTAGACTTTCTGCACGAGTCCAAGATAGAGATTGTTATTCTTGATCCACAATTTGATGCAACTCGTCAGGGTGGAATAGCTGTACTGCGCTACATCAGTTCATTGATGCCCAAATACAGGCGCAGAATCTATGTAGCTCTGGTGTCACCCCAAGTCAAGACCTTGGATACCTACATGGCATTTCTAAACTGTGTAAATTTAACAATCAACACTGAAGATATAGAATCACTGCCTGCCATCTTGGACAAGAGCATAAAGGACTTTAATGAACTTTACAAACCGTTCTATGAAGCTTCGTCTATATCTCCATTCTAATGGAATGTTAGACTTGTTGAAGTAGGTTTTTGAGGTGGGTTTTAAGGAATCTTCCTGTATAGGAATTTTTCTCTTCTGCAACTGTTTCCGGGCTGCCTTTTGCTACAAGGTAGCCTCCACCTTGCCCCCCTTCAGGTCCTAGATCTACTATCCAGTCGGCTGTTTTGATCACATCAAGGTTATGTTCAATAACAATAAGGGAGGCTCCGGCGTCGAGTAGCTGTCGGAAAGCACTTAGGAGCTTGTTGATGTCATCAAAGTGTAAGCCTGTGGTAGGTTCATCAAAGATAAAAAGCGTTTTTTCACTACTCTTTTTTGATAGAAAAGAGGCAAGCTTGACACGTTGAGCTTCTCCACCAGAAAGTGTTGTTGCTGACTGACCAAGTCGCAAGTAGCCAAGGCCAACGTCATCCAAAACTCTAAGTTTACTTATCAATCTAGGTACGCCACTAAAAAACGTGATAGCTTCTCGGACGGTTAATTGAAGTACTTCGTGTATATTTCTGTTTCGATACTTGATCTCTAATAATGAATTCTTAAATCTGGTTCCTTTGCATTCTTCGCAGATCAGTTCTACATCCGCTAGAAACTGCATTTCCACTGTAACTGTCCCGTCTCCTTGGCAAGTTTCACAGCGTCCACCTGGCATGTTGAAGCTGAAGTGTCCTGCTTCGTAGCCCCTAGTTTTTGCCTCTTTGGTCGAGGCAAATAGCTCTCGGATAACATCATAGGCTTTAATGTAGGTTACAGGATTTGATCTAGGAGTTCGTCCTATAGGTGACTGATCTACAAGTATTATTTCAGATAGGTACTTTCCTCCTTCTATATGACGAAATTTCCCAACTTTACCTTGCCATTCACCACGCTGTTTCTTGAGTCCTGCATAGATCACTTCGTGCACAAGTGTAGACTTTCCTGATCCTGAAACTCCTGTAATGCAGGTCATCAGACCAAGAGGTATCTCTACGTCTATGTTCTTGAGGTTATGTTCAGAAGCTCCATGTATAAGAAGTTTTTTTTCTGTTGGACTGCGTCTGGTCTTTGGCTGTTTGATCTCAAGCTCATTTCTAAGGTATTTTCCAGTTAGTGAAGCTTCGTGTTTTATCAGCTTGGAAAGAGTGCCTTCAAATACTACTTCACCACCGTGTTCTCCAGCACCAGGCCCTATATCGATCACATGGTCAGCCGAAAGGATCATTGCAGGCTCGTGCTCGACTACAAGAACAGTGTTTCCTATATTTCGCAGATCTTGCAAAATTCTGATCAACCGCTCACTGTCGCGAGGATGTAACCCAATACTTGGTTCATCAAGCACATAGAGAGCACCTACCAATGAAGAGCCAAGATTGGTTGCAAGTTGTATCCTTTGCGATTCTCCACCAGAAAGGCTACTTGCAAGACGATCAAGCGTTAGATACTCAAGACCAACATCAAATAGGAATTTGAGGCGTCTTCTAATTTCTAACAGAAGTTTGTCAGCTATCTCCATCTCTGTAGTAGTTATCTGGAGGGTGTCAAAAAACTTGATAGCTTCGCTGACACTGAGAGACGTTACTTCTGTAAGCCTCTGTTGTCCAACCTTTACACTTCTTGCTTCTTGTCTCAGTCTAGTTCCAAGACAGTCTGGACAGAGTGTGTAACCACGATACTTGCTAAGCAGAACACGTATATGAAGTTTATATTTTTTCGTTTCAAGCCACTCGAAGAATCCTTTAATTCCACTATAAGAACCATATCCATTGATGATCAAGTTCTGATGTTCTTGGCTCAGTGAGTTGAAGGGTATATCTACCGCAATATCCATCTCTTTACAGAACTGCCAAAGCTCTGTTCTTGCCCAGTCAAACTGTGGTTTTGTCCAAGGATCAATAGCTCCATCTTTTAAGCTTAAATCTCTGTTTGGGATCACTAGATCTATGTTGATGTCTATAATGTTTCCAAAACCTTGACAGGTGGGACAAGCTCCAAAAGGACTGTTGAAAGAGAAGAGGCGTGGCTCAAGGTCGGGGTATTCGATGGAGCAACTTTTACACTCAAACCGTTCACTAAAGCGAAGTTTTTCGATCCTATCTTCATATAGGATCATTACTACAGCTTCACCTTCTGCTTCCCTGTAGCAGATTTCTATAGAATCTATGAGCCTTTGACGCATGCTCTGTTTAATGGTCAAACGGTCTACAAGAACAAAAAGATCCTCCAAAGAACTTTCTTTGAAACTGTCTACTGTTTGTAGTTCAATGACCCTTCCTTCTTTGTAGAGTCTGGTAAAGCCTCTCTGCATCAAGCTCATGATATGAGCTTGGGTGTTACGAGAGGTTTTTGAAGAATGTTTTTTTGAGCCGCTCTCTAGCAGTGCAGGGAAGAGGACATAGAATTTCTGCCCTTCTGGCAGTTGTAAAATAGCATCGGCTATACTTTCAGGGCTGTCTTTCTGTACCAATTGGTTACAGTTGTAGCAGTATAGTTTGCCGATTCTTGCATAGAGAAGGCGTAGGTAGTCAAAGATTTCGGTCTGAGTAGCTACAGTTGAGCGCGGATTGCGTGCAGAGTTTTTCTGCTTTATTGCAAGAGCTGGACAAATACCTATCACTTCATCAACATCAGGTTTATCCATTCTTTCTAAAAACTGGCGTGCATATGCAGAAAGAGACTCTACATACCGTCTCTGTCCTTCAGCATATATTGTGTCAAAAGCGAGGGAAGATTTTCCAGAACCAGATACTCCAGTACCTACTGTAAGTTGGTTGAGAGGAATGTTAACGGTTATATTCTTGAGATTGTGGACTTTTGCTCCTCGAATGATGATTGCATCTTTTATCTGTCTAGTTTCTGGCATTCTTTTATACAGTTAGAAATATGCTGGCATGGCCAAAAAGCAAGAATACCATAGAGTAAGCAGAGTTGTTAATAACACTGGGCAGAAGATCTTCAAGACCTTCTGCCTAAACTATTTACTCTGCTGTTGCCAATTCTTCAAGGCAGATAAATGTAACTTCGGTAGTGCCAAATATTATGATATCGCCATCGTGAAGAGGATGTGGCTGGCGGGGTGTGATGCGAACGCCGTTGAGTGAAGTTCCATTGAAGCTTCCAAGATCTTCGATCCAGAAATTGCGGCCATCCATAGAGTAGAGCCTTGCGTGTCTACGGGAGATCTTTGCGTTAAAATCAAAATCCGTTAAGTCTATGTTTGGGTAGCTTCGCGTTTCGGGGTCAATCCGACCTACAAGGTTGGAATACGGGTCGAGCTTAAAACGTACCGAACCTACCTCAGCCGCTACTACTAAATGTGCTAGCTCCAAAAGTGGTTTTTGTGGTTGTACATCATAACGGAGCATATAATTGGCAAGTTGCTCTTCACTACCTCTGGCAAAACTGGCCATTGCAAAGCTCAAATAGTGTTGTGCAAGCTTGTCGGCTCCTGTACGTTCAAGAAAGTCTACGCTTCTTTCAACAATATCCGCTATCTCACTATTTTTCATATAGTTTGAGCCTTTTCGTATTGTGACAGTCTAGTTGCATAAAGTGGAAAACGGTGGCACAGGAGTTCAACCTCTTGGCGTATTCTCTTGTGAAGTGCTTCATCTTCTGGAGCAGATAATACTTCTGCGATCCATCCGCCTATGATCTGCATCTCGGTTTCGGTCATTCCTCTTGTGGTGAGTGCTGGTGTTCCTATACGTACACCACTGGCTACAAGAGGTGGGTTCTTATCAAATGGAATAGTATTTTTGTTGACTGTAATGGCTGCTTTTTCTAAAGCTTTTTCAGCTACTTTACCTGTTGTGCCTTTTGCAGAGACATCAACTAGCATAAGGTGGTTATCGGTTCCTCCAGAAACTAGACGAAAACCATGCTCTTTCAAGCTCTTTGCAAGCTCTGCAGCATTTTTGACTACTTGGCTCTGATAGGTTTTGAAGTCTGGCTGTAAGGCTTCATAGAAGCAGACTGCTTTGGCTGCAATTATATGTACTAGAGGGCCACCCTGAACGCCTGGAAAGACTGCCCTATCGAGATCTTTTGCAAACTGTTCTTTACACATTGCAATACCAGCACGCGGGCCACGAAGGGTTTTGTGAGTTGTCGATGTAACAAAGTCTACGTGTGGTATTGGAGAAGGGTGTAGATCGACTGCAACCAAGCCTGCAATGTGGGCTATGTCTGCAAGGGAGAAGGCTCCTACATCAGTTGCGATCTTACCTATCCTTTCAAAATCTATCTGTCTTGGGTAAGCACTGGCTCCACAGATGATCATTTTCGGTTTGTGTTGGTGGGCTAATGCTTCTAATGCCTCGTAATCTATAGTTTCCGTGTCAGGATGTACTCCATAAGAGACGACATTGAAGTATTTTCCAGAGAAATTGAGTGGGTGACCATGCGTGAGGTGACCACCGTGAGAAAGATCCATTCCCAAGATAGTATCACCAGGTTTGAGTGTGGCTAGAAAGACTCCCATATTGGCTTGTGCACCGGAATGTGGTTGTACATTTACGTGGTCACATCCAAAGATGTTTTTGGCGCGTTCTTGGGCAAGTCTCTCGACTACATCGGCAAACTCACACCCCCCATAGTAACGACGGCCTGGATAGCCTTCAGCATACTTGTTAGTAAAAACTGATCCCATCGCCTCAAGAACTGCTTCGCTTACATAGTTTTCAGAGGCTATCATCTCAAGCCCTGACGCAAGACGTAGAGTTTCATTGTTTATGGCTTGAGCAACTTCTGAATCGACCTTTCTTAAAGGTCTAGCTAAATGGTCTGTCATCTATGGCTCCTGTAAAGATTGTTTTCATGGAATGACCTCTATTTTAGAGTATCAAACACTGCCGTTGAAAGAGGAAAAAGAAGGCTGTAGACGGTTATACTTTAAAATTTTCTAAAAAACTAAAAGAGAATAGCTAATCAATCGTCAGAATCATCAGGCTTTGTCACAGGTTTTGGCTTTTCTGTATCGGGTTTGGGTTGCCCTGTGGTTCCCGAAGTCGCTGTTGGCTTATTTTCACCAGTGGTAGCAGGTTTAATCGGCTGAGGTCTGGTAGCTCCAATTCCAGGTGTAGAAACTGCTCCTGCAGGCTTTGTGGTGACAGGTTTAGCTGTGGTGTCAGCAGGTTGTTTAATAGTAGGTTTAGTTGTACCTGTTGGTGTGGGCTTATCCGGAGCTGAATTGACAGTTGGTTTGGGCTTACTAGTGCCAGGGGTTTTGGCTGCGGCTACATAATCTCTAAAATTCTCTTTAGAGATTATTACATTGCTTGCTAGCAGACCATTTGAACTTGGAAGCTTTACGTCTTCACCATTGACTTGTACTTGTACAGCAGATAGGTTTCCAACCGTAACCTTAAATTTCGATGTTGACTTAAACTCTTTTACTTCGCCAGGCTGTATGGTAAGTATTTTTGGTGGCTGTCCTTCTTCAGGTTGTACACTCAACCAGCATTCGTTGCTAGCCTTAAATACAAGTGAAAGCTCATCTGCTACAGGTGGTGTTGAAGATGAGTCCGTTGATGTCTGAGGAGTTGTAGTTGGTGGTAGACCAGTCTGGTTGTTGCTTTGACTGGAGGAGCTAGTCTGTTGTCCAGTAGTATTGTTAGTAATTGGTGGCTGTGAAACAGTTTTGACCTGTGTTGTGGAGCTACTTGAAAAGTACTTGTAAGCAAACCAACCTCCACCGGCAAGTAGAGCCAGTATGCCTATGGCCACAAAAATAGTCCCTAAGTTGCTCTCTTCTCGTGGGTAGTCTCTTATGTAATCTTTGGAGAAGTCTTTGGGTGGAGCTTCGACAGGCTCTTCTTCAGGTTGATTAGTCTGCTTGCGGTATTTTACTATGGCTTCGTCTTCGTCCATTCCTATAAACTTTGCATATGCACGAATGAAAGAGCGCAAATATATACCACCGGGCAACTGCTTGAAGTCATCTGTCTCCATCGCATGCAGAAACCGAATACCAATTCTGGTAGCTTCAGCAACATCACGAAGAGCTATGTTACGTTCTTCTCTTCTACGTTTAAGTTCCTGTCCAATTGTCTCCACAAAACTATCCTCCTGCGGACTGGCCTCCAACCCTTACTTCTGCTGATCTTTAATATTACTCTATTAATACAGGTAGTTGGCTAGCCTTTGATACAGGTAGCTGGCTAGCCTTTGGGCTTGTGCAAAGGCATCCTACCTTGTAAACGTGAATTCACTGCACTGACGACTAAACCTCGTTATGCTTCGGTTGTAGTAGCGGCTTCACTATCCACAACTTGTGCAAAGTGCCACAGAGTTGAGACAGTGACCGGCATCCTTGGTACGTAACGGGAACTTCTGCCCACATACGCCTCGTGGTCATTCCTGCCGACGAGTTTACGAATATCAACTATTTATTAGTACAAATAAATATTTATTTGTTCTTTTGAAAAATGGTCGTGCTAACACTGCTGTGCTGCCGTACCAAAGAAGACTTTACAAGATGATACTTCTTTTTTCAATTTATTTTTTGTTTCTATTTCGATCATTAAGTGCATTCACACTTGCCTTACTTGTCTACTGACTAATTTGACTGTGTCAAATGTAGTCGTAGGATACCCAACACTCAAGACTGCTCAAAATGTCAAATGTTTCGATTAAGACTACAGCCCAGACCCCACACTCTGCTAACTGAGTTGGCTCTCTAAAGAGATATGATGTTTTCTACTCTTTCTCCAAAACTTTTCTTCTCAATGATCCTTTTGCTCTCAAGATTGATATCAGTTTACTGTTGGTAAAGAGAGGTCAAGCTCTCTTATCTTCTCATCTCTATTAGTATCTAAAGCTTTTGAACCGAAGGGCAGGCAAGTTAGAAGCTATACATTTTCCGCAACCTTAATCACTACAATTGTACAGTCATCATCGAGTTGTGAATTGCTAGTATATTCCATTACTTTGTAATAGATTGCGTCTGTAAGCTCTTTAGCAGTCAAGTGCTGCAGTGTTGATGCTGTTTTGACTAATCGCTCTATTCCAAACTCTTCTCCACTTCTGGTTGCTTCTGTTATGCCATCTGTATAAAGGATTATTATATCGCCAGGTGATGAATTGTAACAATACTCTTGATACTGTCGGTTAGGTAGAAGCCCAAGTACAAGGTTTGCGTTCTCGATCTTCTCATAGCTTCCATCACTATGGATCGCTATTGGAGGGTTATGGCCTGCATTCAGATACTTTATCTCGTATCTGTCTTTGTGAAGGTCTAAATAGAATGCCGTCACGTACTGATCGTCTATCTTGGTCTCTCTTAAAAGGTTATTGAGTTTTGCAAATGCTCGTGAAATAGAGCATTCATCACAAAGCTGTGCACGAAGGCTTGCTCGAAAAGAAGCCATGACTAGAGCTGCAGGTACTCCTTTTCCTGCAACGTCTGCGATAACTACACCCATACGATTTTCACTTATTGGTATAAAATCGAAGTGGTCACCACCTACTTTTGCACTTGGACGGTTAAATCCTGCAATTTCAAAAATGCCAAACAGAGGATTAGCTTTTGGTAGTAGGCTCTGTTGCACACGGCTGGCTATGGCCAGCTCTGCTTCCAGCCTGTTTTTTTCAAGAAGTGCTTCGTGTAGTAAAGCTTTTTCTATAGAGACTGCACTTTGGCTTGCAAAAAACATTAACATTTCTAATTCAAGTTTTGAGTAAGCATGAGTGGCATCACTTTCAAGGTTAAAAGCCCCAATTACTTTACCGTCTATTCTTATAGGGACTACCATTTCCGAGCGTGTGTTCTTATGGGCAAGTATATATCTGCTATCGAATCGTACATCTGGTACAATAGTTGCGAACCCAGTTTTTACTGACCAACCAACTATTCCATCTCCAATTTTGGGTTTAATATCTACATTTTGGTCATAGCCACGAGAAGCATATGCAGTTAGGTGTTGTCCTCGTCCTTTTCTTTCTATTATATAAATTCCTGCACAGTCGTAATGAATAAAAGATTTTGTTGTATCAAGTATTAGATTGAGGACTGATTTCAAGTCTAGCGAAAGACTTACCTTTCTGGCTAGCTCCATCATCAATCTGAGTTTAGTTTCTGTAGACAGTTCAAAGGCTGCATGCCTTGCAATAGCTTTACCACCAGACATATTATCTTTTCATCCCCTCTAAAGCTTCTGTTATGGCTTTATAGTCAGCTATCTGTTGCTGCTTTCTTCTTCTGCCATTTACTACGTGCGGGCTTGGATGGTAGAGCGGCACAAGGCTTCGTCCTCTCCATCTGAAAGCTTTCCCAGCATCAGGATCGAGCTTCAAGCCGTGTGGTTCTATGGCGTCTAAAGCCATAAGTGCTACTGCTCCTAGTGTGGCTATTACGGGTGGTTGCAGTAGTTCTATCTGTCTTAATAGAAATGGGCGGCAGTTGGTGATTTCGCTGGAAAGTGGCTTGGAGTTTTTTTCTCCTTCTCTTGGATTACACATTACAGCATTTGTTATAAAAATATCTTGTCTAGTAAGACCTGT
>JAEUQL010000810.1 GCA_016789295.1 Blastocatellia bacterium
CGCGTCTTCAATTCCGAGAATAACAATTGGCGGAGTTACGTTTGGAGCAACGTCAGGCTCAAGTTTCAATCCGCTAACAATCGCGTCTTCAATTCCGAGATCCTATAGTAGAGCTTGGGGATAGGGTCTCCATCACGTTTGTTTCAATCCGCTAACAATCGCGTCTTCAATTCCGAGGGCGGGGGTCGTAAGTTATTGATTATAAAGGGCTATTTTGCCCGTTTTGGATAACCTACTTTTTGCCTTCAGTCTTTTTGTAAGTATTAAGCTCTAGCTGCCTATCAAGTTTTTTATTCTATTGTCAATCATACCAAGCACTTACAGCTTTTTGGATAATACCCCACCTTTTTTTACTTGTTTGGGGGTTATCTACATGCACAACCTGTCAGCATTATCTTCATCAACTACATCTTTGTCAACCAAATATATTTCTGCTTTTCCGGTTTTTTTGTTGTAGATAACCCCTCCATTCATTTTCAACCTGTTTTAATGCACTCTTTGGCAGAAGACCTCGGCCAAAGGTTTTGCCTTAGCCGAGAATGAATGCCACTGTTGTTTGCTAAGAGGATCTTTGTTCTGGTTTCGCAACAAGAACAATGACCAATCTCTTTTAGCTTCTGACATAACCGAGAGACATATTCAGTCTGTGTCTTCTCTAGAAGTGGTAGATTGGTCATTTCTACAAAGTAACTTGTTCTTGCTTGAGCAGGAAGAGTTAGCTACAGCCTACCTCGGTGCAGCCCTGTATAGATTATAGAAAGCAGATCTTAGCTCAGGGAAAAGGAACTGGAAATTCTCGTCCCTCAAACGTCGCGATACACAGTACCTTCCGTAGAGTGCAAGCTCAGGATCAGTGCGCAGAAATAGTGGTGCTCCGATATGCACCATCCAGCTAAATGCAGGTAGGCCGATAGGCACGCCCAAAACTTGCCGTAGGCATCGCATGAACTCCGCATTACTCACAGGATTGGGAGAAGTAGCCAGATACGCGCCACTCATATTCTCATCCAATATCGCACGGGTAAATAGGTTGTTCATATCAGTCTCATGTATCCAGCTAATGCCTTGTCTTCCACTCCCAGAAGAGCCACCTAGCCCCAATCTGACCAGACCGGCGAGCCTCGGTAACGCACCACCATTACGCCCAAGCACAAAGCTAGTCCGCAGTATAACCGGACGGATCTGAGGCAGTAGCGAACTCTTAAAAGCTTCTTCCCACTTGCGCCCCACGAATGGAGCAAGCCCATATCCGAAAGCCGAATCTTCGTCACAGATGCGCTCTGGTGGATCACCATAGATATGTGCCGTTGACATTTGAACCCAAACGCGGGGTGGATTCTTAACTGCTCGAACGGCTTTACCTAACGCCAAAGTGGACTCAACCCGTGATCGCAATATCTCATCACAATGGTCTGGCGTTTTCACGCAATCGACTGTCCTGCCAGCGAGATTGATTAACGCTTTAGCTCCGTCGATGACACTAGACCACTCTCCCAGGGAATGACCATCCCAGTCAATGTATGTCCACGGTGTCGCTTGTTTCTTACCTTGTCTCGAAACTATTACAACAGTTTCTCCCAGAGACACGAGATGGTGTGCAAGATTCTGACCCAGGAATCCACTACCTCCTGCGATTACAATATGATTGTTGTATGTCATAAATTACTCATCATTTGCCGAAGAAATAATTCTAAAGTTTCTGGATAACTCCACGATGTTGGAAGGTAGTACGGTCTCTCTACTCCAGCGTCAGTGTCAAGCTTTTCAGTTT
>JAEUQL010000811.1 GCA_016789295.1 Blastocatellia bacterium
GTGTCAATGTTGAGAGCGACGACCCACCCATCAGTATGCGCTCTAGCAGGCTTCCAACTACTGGAACTCCAGACATTACTCCTAAACCAACCTTAGTTCCAAAGTAGGCTTTCTGATCCCATGGAAGTAGATAGCCTGTAAAGAGAAAACCTAGTATTAGAAGAAACAGCAACAGACCAACTATCCAAAGCAACTCCCGTTTCTTCTTGTAAGCTCCCCAGAGAAAAGTCTGCAGAAAATGCAGCACCAACAGTATGAGCATCGTGTTTGCACCATAGTAGTGAAAACCACGAATGTAGCTACCCAAGAAAACCTCTTTTTGTATGTAGGCAACACTTGTGTGTGCATGATCTGTGCTAGGAACATAGTAAAACAGCAACAGTATTCCTGTAAGTACCTGTGTTGCAAAAACAAAGAGCAGTCCACTACCAAAAACGTACTCCCAACGCGCTCCCCCTGGTATCTCTTCATCCATCAAAGATGACCAAAGTGTTGATATTGCGGTTCTTTCATCGATCCAGTTAAAGAGTGCTTCCTTCTTTGCTCCTATCCAGCTCACAACTTTTCTCCTTAAAATTTATGCCATTGGGATCTTTTTGTCTGTACCACGCTGGAAATTCTGATACTTCACTTCTAGCTTCTCTTGAACAATCCTGTGTTCAAGGCTGTCCAGATCTCGTGGAGTTGGACCTGATACTTTCCTACCTTCTATTGTCCACTTGCTAGAATGGCACCTACACAAGAAGCCTTGTTGGTCGTGATCTATAGGGCAGCCTTCATGAGGGCAAACTGAAGAGAATATATCGATCTTCTGACCTCGGCGTAGTACCCACACAGCCTGTTGTGTGTTTGTCTCTGCCCATCCAGCTCTTTCTACTATATTCAGTGTATATTTGGTTGCTTCATTCTCTCGAACTTCAGACAGATTGCATAGATTCTGCCAGCCATCTTGCAAATCTGGATTGGCAGTTCCTGCAGCCATTTCTCTGCCCTTTAGTGCTGGATAGATTGCATAAAGTCCACTAGCGGCAGACATCACTAGACCTATAAAACCAGTTATAAGCCAAGCAACTTTGCCAAGAAATGATCGGCGTGCTTCGGAAACTCCGTTTTTATTTGACATAAGCCCTCTCTGAGCCAAAAACCAAAGTTGTCTGATTTTTGGAGTCTACTTTACCATACCTCTATACCAACAGTCTCACCTAACAGGATAAGACAGGGTTTAGTAGTGGGTGTGTAAAAACCCGGCAGATAGATCGAAAAAAGTGGTTGACAAGCTGCGAAAGTAGAGTTTATATTAGCACTTCGTTTGCGGGAGTAACTCAGCGGTAGAGTGCAACCTTGCCAAGGTTGAAGTCGCGGGTTCAAATCCCGTCTCCCGCTCCAAACAAGCACGGCCGAAGTCTTCAACGAGACTTCGGCCGTTTGCGTTTCTCCGGTGTTCGATACGGCGAGCGCTGTGGGACCGCGGGTCAAATCCCGAGCGGACCTCGCTCGTGCTCGAGCCGCATGGTCTGTCCCTGCGCGGGCGGGTCGAAGCTCTCGAGGCGCTGGTTGCGCCAGCGAACCAAGCACGTCTCGCGCGTCTCGAAAGGCCGATCGAAGGTGAACTCGACCCGCTCGGGGCGACCGCTCGCGACCGTGAGAATTCGCGTCTGCATCGCGCGGTGTCGGAGGATGGTGCCCGCGGTGAAGGGTTCGCGCGGGCTTCGAAAGACGTCCGCGAAGACAAAGGACGTGAGCGTTCCCTCGCTCGCGCGGAGCTCGATCG
>JAEUQL010000812.1 GCA_016789295.1 Blastocatellia bacterium
TGCTTCTCTACAAGTCTTGCGTGGCTGCTGATTGTCATTTCAAAGCTGCAGAAGTAGAAAAGTTCAACTATGGCAGATAGTAGAACCATTGCAGCAGGCCATTCACCAGAAAGTTGTGCAGCTTGTTCGGCAGGGTCAAACAGCAAGCGTGTTCTTTCTGACAGCAGTGCTATGATGGAAAGCTGGTGGTGAAGATAAGACAACGTAAGGTCAGAAACTACAACCTCTCTTCCAAAAGGACTTTCTACAATTGTATTAGCAATAATTTGACCCAAAATAGGATTATTAGGGTCTTCTTTAGGCAAAGTGATTTGAAACCTAGCTTGAAAGGCACGCAGTTTCATCTCTCCACGCCAAGCCTGTCCTATTAATCTGTAGTAGCGTTCAACCATATCGGAGCGACCACTTGCATTAAGCATCTGAATCACCCCATTTAGAGCAGCCATCCTGCTCATATACCTTCTAAGATAGGCAAGTTCCGTTTCTGTAGCGGCGATCTCTCTTTGAAGCTCGTCTATTGCCGAAGTTGGGTAGTGGAGCTTTTTGTCTGGCTCATTGGAATTGATGCGCTGTATTGTTTGGAGACGGGCGCGAGCCATAGCAAGACTTCTGTTGCGTCTGTCTAAAGCCTGTTTGTAAAGCTCTATACCGCTCTGTAGTTCACGCTTTCTCCGCTCTACTATGTCATAGCCGATCTCAGAATCGCGTGTCTGCCAATCGGCGTAGAGTGCAGTAAGTTCTCGGTCACTGAAATTCTCTCTATAGGTCGAAGTTGTAGAGATTTTGGGTACAATGCTGAGAGGATTGATCAGCACCATTTCTATCCAACGCTCATTGGTAAACGCCGGAGTAGTTCTTTCTTGCGCTTCTTCAAAGAGAAACTGTGGCTCGGATGAGAAGTATTCTGTCATAAACTTGACTCTTCATAGACACAAAACTTTATTGAATGCGCTCAATTATAACCATAACCGACACGATTTACACCTAGTCGCAAAAGATCGGCAGATTTTCTTCCTTAAAAAACTTGACAAGCCTGGTTTATTTTGTCTATATTTCGCTCAGTCAATATATCAAACAGATTTCAATTTAGGAGGTGTTATGAGTAAAGTCCCGCCATGTCCAGAAGGAATGAGATGGGTAATCCCTTATTTGGCCGTGAAAAACCCCGAAGCAGCCATCGATTTTTATACAAAAGCTTTTGGATTTGAGATAAGAGATGTTGTGCCTGGCTCTGATGGTAAACCGATGCACGTGGAATTAAATCACAAAGATTCAGTTATTATGTTTGCCGGTGAAGATAGATCCCAAGATTTCACCAGCCCTCTTACTATTGGCGGGACTGGCCTAGTGATTTATGCATACACTGAAGATGTAGATGCCCTCTTTGAAAGAGCAAAAGCAGCAGGAGCCAAAGCAATCGACGAACCTAAAGACCAATTTTGGGGTGATAGGTGCTGTTTACTCGCAGACCCAGACAATCATAAATGGATGTTTGCAACACATTTAGGAACACCAACACAAACGCCTTAAAAATCAGAAACGAGATAGAAAACCCTACAGGTGAGCAGCAGATCTCATCTGTAGAGTCTTTTTGACACGCCCAAAGCAGAAAGGTCGTTTTGAACGCTACGAAAGTAGCCAGAAAAGCTTACAGGTCTTCTGCAAGAAAGCCCACGTCTTTAGGCGTGGGATTAATTGCGGTAGCGTGAGGTATTAAGTAGACTTTTGGTTTTCAATATAGCGTTTGATAGCTTCAGAATTAAGTTGATG
>JAEUQL010000813.1 GCA_016789295.1 Blastocatellia bacterium
TATTCCCACTCGATTGTACTTGGTGGTTTTGATGATATGTCATAAACGACACGATTGATACCTCGAACCTCTGAAACTATCCGGCTTGATATGCGGTGTAGCAGGTCATAGGGAAGTTTCGCCCAGTCGGCTGTCATTCCGTCTTGACTGTGTACAGCTCTCACTACGCAAGCATTTTCATAAGTTCTTGAATCGCCCATTACACCAACGCTCTGTACTGGAAGAAGTACAGCAAAAGCCTGCCAGATCTTGTCATAAAGTTCTGCTCTAATAATTTCTTCTTGAACTATAGCATCGGCATCTTGAAGTATTGTTATGCGGTCTAGTGTAACTTCACCGAGTATACGCACAGCAAGCCCAGGGCCTGGAAAGGGTTGACGGCCAATGATCTCTTCTGGAACAGCAAGCTCTCTTCCTAATAAGCGAACTTCATCTTTGAAAAGTTCGCGTAGTGGCTCGATAAGTTTTAAGTGCATCTGTTCAGGAAGACCACCAACATTGTGATGAGATTTGATAACTGCCGATGGCCCTTTAACTGACACTGATTCTATAACATCTGGATAGAGTGTACCTTGAACAAGAAAGTCTACTTGGTGGCCGAGTTTTTGGGCTTGATGTTGAAATACTTCTATGAATTGATGGCCAATGATCTTGCGTTTCTTTTCTGGGTCTGTAACTCCAGCTAGTTTAGTAAGAAACTCTTCACCTGCGGCTACTCCAATAACATTCAGGTGCATGTAGTCACGATAGGTGGTAAGGACTTGGTGGAATTCATTTTTTCTGAGTAGGCCATTGTCTATAAAGAGGCAAGTGAGGCGTGAACCTATGGCTCGATCAACCAATGCGGCTGCTACAGAAGAGTCTACTCCACCAGAAAGCCCACAGATTACATGTCCATTACCTACCTGTTCTTTGATCTTTGCTACTTCGCGCTCAATAAAAGAACTCATTGTCCAAGAGTTTTTTGAACCACAGATAGAGAGAAAGTTTGCCAAAATCTCTTTGCCACAACTTGTATGTACCACTTCTGGGTGAAACTGTAATCCATAGTAGTGATTTACAGGATCTTCTGCGGCTGCTAGTGCATTATCCGTTTGGGCAATGATCTTAAATCCACTGGGCAAACTGCTGACATAGTCTCCATGGCTCATCCAGACAGGCAGCGACTTCCCAATATCAGTAAAAAGCCGACTTTTGCTAACTATCTCTATGTTGGCTGCTCCGTACTCTCGTTGCTGTGATGGTGAGACTTTACCACCAAGAAGGTTTGCCAGAAGTTGGAATCCGTAGCATATGCCAAGTATTGGGAGGTTAAGTTTCAGCAGTTGATCTGAGCAGTGAGGAGCATCTTTTTCATAAACAGAAGAAGGGCCACCAGAGAAGACCAACCCGGATGGACTTTTCTCTTTTATTTTCTCTATTGGCGTGTTAAAAGGGATGATTTCGCAGTAAGTATTGAGTTCGCGAATACGCCTTGCTATTAGCTGTGTGTACTGCGAACCAAAGTCGAGAATAAGAATTAGATCTTGTGTTTCACCCAAAACGGTATGCCCTATGATTACCAGAAGGTTTTATCAAAAACCGGTCATTATAGAAGAGCAGCTACACAGGTGTAAATAGAAGCTTGGTTACATGGTAGAGTTTTTAGATTTATGAGAGTTAAATATTGGTTCATTCTTGTTTTTATCCTTTTTCTATCTATTCCAGAAGAACTATTTGCGCAAGGCCGCAACCGAGAAGAGAAACGGCAAGCAAAGCGTGGCAGACGT
>JAEUQL010000814.1 GCA_016789295.1 Blastocatellia bacterium
TTTAACCCATTCACCTATTTGGTTTGGTGATCGCAGTTTTTCATAGAGGTTGTCTGTTCCTAAACCGATCTCTTCCGATCTGTTTAGAGTTGACCAGAAGAAATCAACCCAGGCAAAACTGTCTGCCTGCATTCCACATTTAGTCTTTCTGTTGCTAAATAGAAGTGTTTTGAGTGTAGCAATAAACTCGTAGATAGATTCTATAAAATGGCCGTGATGAAAGACTACACACTTTGAACCATCTGCATTACTTACACCAAAACTTGGATATCCTACTTCTAATGGTAGAGGTGCCAAAGAACCAATAACAGGCTTAAAATCTTTTTTGATAGTATGAAAATACTTTGGCAAACTGTCAGAAAAGAGCTTGGTTGCATATGGGGAATGCTCTTTTGACATCCAAGCAATCTTTCCAGCCTGCTTCTCTCTGACAAGCTCCCAGATAGCTTGGTCTTGAAAGCCTGGAATATAGACTATTTTTTCAAATAGATCTTTGCAAGAAAGCGTCAATAGCTCTATAAACCTCTCAAAACTTTCTGCAACTTCTGCTCTCTCTGTAGAAGCAGAGCCAATTGCATCCCCATTGAGTAGAAGAATAGGCTTTACTCCAGAACAGTTACTTTTTCTAACCACCTGTTTCAAACAATCCATCAGCTTTTCAATTAAAGGGTTTGCAGTGGCAACATCTATATTTTTATTATCAGTGTCAGAGGTTGATATGATACTTTTATCTGTCCCAAAATATATATCAGAAAGGCACACATATTTAATATTTGGCATGGTATATGTCTCCCATCAATACTAGTCAGGGCTATTCGGAAGTGAAACACACGAGAAGTTGGGGTTGGGTTTGCAGTTTCGACAGTAATAAGCCTTTTAACCGTTATATCACTTGTAATCTGTAAGATATTGAATTTATTCATCTTTATGGAAACTAGAGTCTTGTGTAAAACCGTTCTTTACATAAGGAGAGTTTGTATACCCTCTTCTTCATTTTTACCGATCTCTTCTTATCACCAGCTTTCAAACTCCTAGAGAGAGAAAACTTTGGCTCCACAAACCTTACTTTATGCCTACTCCTTACTATCTTAGTGCTACTTTTTGAACAATATTGACCAGCTAAGTAGTAGATTAATAAAGAGATAGCCATTGGACAACAGTTAAAATAACTATTAAGTGTTTAGTTGAGGTTAGGCTACCTTTAACTTCAGTTAATATAATTAAAATTAATCTTTTACGCAATAATAAATTTGGTTACCTTGCATTATCCTAGACATTTGAAAATAGAGGATATTATCTAAAAAGTGGAAAGAGAAACTTCTAAAGCAGAAAGAGTTCTTATCAAACCATAGCTAAACCTAAATCAAACCTGCATTCTTATTACTTCATCAGTAAAATGTTCAAAAGCGGTAATATTCACTGTTATTATGTGAAGGAATTGATAATTTACGTACAATTTAAAATAACATTACGTAAGTTCACGATTAGTTATTGAAAATATGTGTGGAGTTAAGCTAAACTTCCGTTTCTATAAAAAACTGTTAGATATTAATGAAATGTAGAAGTATAGTTAAATCGTCAATACTTTAGAAATAGAGCCTATTGGCAATACAAGCATAACATCAGTACATTCGACTATGCTTTACACCTGCAGTATTGGAGAAAAGTGGCACATGGGCATAGCATCTAGGTTGGTATGAATTACAAAAACCGATTTTTATACTTAAGAACTTCTAACTTGAACAACCTTTTCTCGTTATTTT
>JAEUQL010000815.1 GCA_016789295.1 Blastocatellia bacterium
TAGTGATGTAGCCACAGCAAGGTCTGTGCAGGTTGCAGGTACATCTTCAAATTTCTTTCTCAGTTCATCCAGCGAGCTTGTTGCTGTCGTTCCTGCTGGTGCAAGGACTGGCAATGTATCGATTGAGACAACGGCAGGCAGGACAGAGAGCAGCTTTCCATTCAATGTAACAGGGGCGATAAGTGTAGGCCCTTCGATAGTAGACTTTGGCAGAGTAGTTGGTGGCCAGGTTGGTGAGCCAAAAACTGTAGCAATTCGCAATCTTGGCAGCAGACCACTGAAAATAAACAGCTTGACACCATCCACAAGCGACTTTCAATTGGCCTCTTCTTTAATGCTTCCTTTAACAATAGCTCCTTCTGAGTCAATAGAAGTAGCCGTGAGGTTTCAGCCAAGTAGCACAGGCAAAGTAGATGGATCACTTAGAGTTGTAAGTGACGATCCAATATTGCCAAACTTAAACATTGCTCTTACTGGACAGGTGGGCGATTTTGCACTTCGACTAGTAGCACCACAACAGGGTCTGAAACTGCGTGCAGGTGATAGCTTTGTGATCCAATGGCAAGCAGAAAGTTCTGATATTACAGAGTTTGAGTTGAGGCTTTCTAGTGATAGTGGTAGGACTTTTGCTACACAGATAGCTTCTGGACTTACTTCTTCTACTCGTAGTTTCATATGGACAGTCCCTTCAGTGAAGACAAAGACTGCTCGTGTAGCAATCATTGCAAAGACTCAAAGTGGAACAGTATTTGTTGATCAAAGCCGAGGTGATTTTAGAATAAAGACCAAAAAATAGTCTGCTGAAGCTGAGGGCA
Organism: Blastocatellia bacterium; assembly: GCA_016789295.1. Lineage (GTDB taxonomy): Bacteria > Acidobacteriota > Blastocatellia > Chloracidobacteriales > JADJPF01 > JAEUQL01. The sequence goes on from JAEUQL010000815.1 coordinate 816, forward strand.
TACTCCCTCAGCTTTCTTTCAGATCAAAAATTCCTCACTTGCCCCTCAAATCTAAATACAAGAGAATAATCTATGCCAAATTACAGAAGACGTAAAAATACAGGTCTACTCAAAGTCCTTGGTTTTAGTTTTGGTTGGGCTGTTATTATTGGAAATACTATTGGAGCAGGAATTTTACGAACTCCTGGGGAAGTAGCTTCACACTTACCAAACACTTGGCTCTTCATTACAGCTTGGTTAATAGGTGGCATTTATGCACTACTGGGAGCACTTTCATTGACAGAATTAGGGGTAATGATTCCAGAATCTGGAGGGCAGTATACTTTTGCTAAACACGCACTTGGTGACTATGCTGGACTCATTGTTGGGTGGAGTGATTGGATCTCAACTAGTGGCACAAGTGCTCTGGTTTCTTTAGTTATTGCAGAATATGTTGGGCTTCTGTTTGGAATCTCTAACCCAATTATCGGCAAAGCTATAGCTCTAAGCGTGTTGGTAGTATTTACTCTGTTGCAACTGCGAAGCATTGGCGTAGGAAGCTTTGTTCAAAACCTCACCAGCATACTAAAGGCTCTGCTGTTTCTGATGTTAATTACTGTTTGCCTTCTTTTTAGTGGAGATGTAAACAACTTAGAAATATCGGTTAGGCCACTAGCAACAGAAAGCATTTTTACTAGTATGATTTTGGCTCTTCAATCAGTGATCTATACATATGATGGATGGACAGGTGTTATCTATTTTTCGGAAGAAGTGGTTGTTCCAGAACGAGATATACCACGCTCAATGATAGGTGGTGTTGTGTCCGTAATCATTATTTACCTGTTTGTTAATTTAGCACTTGTTTACTTACTTCCAGTTGCACAAATTGCAGGTAAAAGCTTAGCTATCGGCTATGTAATGCAAATAATATTTGGTAAAGGCAGTGAAACTTTTATACAGATACTACT
>JAEUQL010000816.1 GCA_016789295.1 Blastocatellia bacterium
CAAGTGTTCCTCGCCAACCAGCGTGAATACCTGCAACGGCACGTTTTTGGGTATCTACAATAAGTACTGGTAAACAATCGGCTGTTTGTATCCCTATTAGTGTATCTTCTCTATCTGTTAGTAGCGCATCACACACTGCTGGATTAGTACGAAACTGATCGGGATCATTCACAATATGATTATCAGCAGAATGTACTTGTTTGGCTGTAACTATCTTGTAGTTAATGCCATTGGAGCGTTTAGCTTCAACTGCTGCAAAAAATCTACGTCGGTTTTCTTGTACATTTTCTGGCTGGTCTTTGGCAAAATAGCCCAGATTGAGATCGCCTTTTGGTAGTGGACTGACACCGCCTAGACGAGTACTAAAGGCTGCTAAAAAACCAGCTTCAGTAAGAGCTATTGGCTCAATAGCTTTGACACCTTCAAACTCTTTTGTTCTAAAATGCTTCATTACTTAACCTCTGATAGTTTTTAAGAAGGAATGTTTCATGATAGTCGGTAGTGGAATAGATATCATAGAAATTTCGCGGGTAGCTTCTGCAATTGAGCGTAACGGAGAAAGGTTTCTAGCTCGTGTTTATACCCAAATAGAGAGAGACTATTGTGAAAAGAGTAAACAGAGTTCAACACACTATGCTGGAAGATTTGCAGCAAAAGAGGCTGTACTAAAAGCTTTAGGTACAGGGTTGTCAGGGGCTATCAGGTGGGTCGATGTTGAAATAGTCCCAACGAAAGATGGACCACCACGACTAAACTTGAAAGCTGCGGCATTGGAGCGTTTTTCTGAGATAGGTGCAGTTCGTTCGCACATAACCATCTCTCATTCTCGCGATTATGCAGTGGCAATGGCACTATTTGAAAGTATATAGATTGGGTTGGAGAAGAGCGGTTATGGAGATAAATGGAAAGAGTGTAATGATTACAGGTGGGGCAAGAATAGGTAGCAGTGTAGCTGTTTGGCTTGCACAACGTGGGGCTAGAAATTTTATACTTACTTATAATAGTTCCAAAACTATTATGCAGCAAACTGCTAGAGAATTATCAGAACTTGGTGCAGATGTAAGCCTCTACCAGATGGATGCAACAAAAGAATCTGCTGTTAATACTACTGTAGATGCGGCTCTTAACAAATATGGCCAAATTGAAATACTTATCAATATGGCTTCTGTTTATAAAGCTAGAAACATTGGTTCAATAACGTTTGCAGACTGGCGTGAAGACTTGGATTCAAACGCTACAAGTACACTTCTGTGCATGATGGCACTAGCTCCAAAGATGGTTCAACAGGGCGAAGGCAGAATTATCAACTTTGCAGATTGGACTGTTGCTAGCAGGCGGGTAAACTATCCATCACATGCTACATACTATGCAGCAAAACATGCTGTGATTGGTTTAACAGAAGCATTTGCACTTGAATACGCACCAAAAGTTCTTATTAATTGCATAGCTCCAGGGCCAATAATTCCACCGCCAGATTTAAGTATTGAAGAGAGTAATGCAATTGCAGAACAGACACCTATCAAGAAGTGGGGTGGAGCAGAGGAGATAGCAGAAGCTGTAGGGTTTTTTATACGCACCAACTTTGTTACTGGAGAGTGTCTGCGTGTTGATGGTGGTCGCCACCTGTGGCGAACCCGTGTAATCGACCAGCGTCTCTTCCACCACCAGATGAATGTCGGTGCCGCTGAGGACGGGCGCGGTGCCGGTCTGGCTGCGCGGCTCGAGGGCGGCGCGCGCCAGCCCAGGCAGCCCCCCA
>JAEUQL010000817.1 GCA_016789295.1 Blastocatellia bacterium
TTGGAAATAGCAAAAGCTGTAGCAACTCTGATGATGAAAGATAGCAATGAGAAAGTTGGAGTAGATCAGGTTGAGTTCTATTCAAAGCTTTCAGTTGATGCTGCAAGAGAGTTGCTAGAAGCACGATTGGATACTGAAGACGTGTCAAGAGTTATAGCAACCGATCACTTTCAAGATTCTATCGACAAGCTCTTTAGGGCAAAAGAAGTGTTTGTTAAACATGGTGCTAACATAGAGACTCAAACAGTAACAGTACTTCTAGCCAAATTCCTCCCAAAGGCTGGTCGTCTTTCTGAAGCAAGAGCAGAAGTCGATAGCCAACTAAGCGCAGCAAAAGGAACGGGTTATCTTTTCAATTATGCTCAGCTTCTCTACTCAGATGGACAATTGAATGTTTATGAGCGCAAAGAACAAGAAGGCTTAAGGAAAAGTATAGAAGCTTTAGAGATTTATCAAAAGGTAGAAGCTGAAAAATATGCTCTTTATCCGTTGTTATTGATTGCTCAGCTCCATATTATTGCTGATACCAATGATCTAGGATTTAGCAGAAGTATTGAAGGATTCAGGATCAGCCACACATACAATCATACAGCGTTTATATCTCAATTTTTGCAAGCTGCTGGGCGTGCTGCAACAGGACTCAACAAGCCTCATCTTGCAGAAGTCTATTTGAGAAATGCTGTTGAGATCTGTGACAAAAACGAGATGTGGAGTTATGGAGCTATTGCAAAAGCTACTTTAGCGGCAGTTATCGCACAGGAAGGAAAAACAAGGGAAGCTATTCAACTTATTGAAAAGGCAAAATTTGTAGATCTGAGTAAAAACGTTGATGCAAAAGCTGAAAAATACTTCTTGATGCAAGTTTTCAGTTATGAAGGTAAAGTTCAAGGTTTGTCCAAAAACTATGTTAAATCAGAAGAGGCTTATAGAAATTTTATAGCAATATCTCAGGAATTTGGGTATATAGATCCTTTTGGTATAGGTCAAATCAAGAAGGGATTAGGGGAAGCTTTACTTGAGCAAGGCAGAAAACCAGAAGCAGCTAAAGAGTTTAATGCAGCAAAAGAAGAGTTTGAAAAAGTTAAAGAAGGGATGCACCCAAAAAACAACAATAAGTATCTTGACTATTCATTTTCAGGGAAAAGTATTGATGAACTTATCAAACTAGTTCAACCCTGATTCACCAAAAACTCTTGGAGGACAGCCAAAGCCAACACCACCGCCAAAACTTTGCTTAATTGCAACAGGCTCGTATTTTGTTAGTTTCTCATCGATGATGTCATAATACATCAAGAAGTGATTCAAGTTGGCCATCTCTGGTGGTGGCAAGTTGTAAATGGTGACTAAATAGTTGGTGTCGTATTCGGCTTTGAGTTTTAGAGGCTCTGTAAGTCCTGATATCAGTAGCTCTTGATTGCGGTCAAGATCAATTCTAGCTGCTGGTTGGCCTATCCTGCGAAATATCGGAAGAGCTTTTCGGCTTCCATCTGTTGCTACAAACTTGAACTTCTCTTCACTGAGCTTGTTAGTGTAGAAAATTCCTGTGTTGAAGTGTATCTTGCCCCAGAAACCATTCTCTTTAATCTTTAACTTTCTTTGATAAATCTCTCTCTCAATATCAAAAGTCCAGCTAAAATCTCTCTCATCGCTCTCTCTTCCATTAAACGCAAGATAGCTGCCTAACCTCATACTTCTTCTAGCTATTATGTCTCCTCCAACAACTGAAACCTCCAAAGTTCTTTTAAGTTGCTCTG
>JAEUQL010000818.1 GCA_016789295.1 Blastocatellia bacterium
TATATCGAGCTACTATGGCCGATATAGCCTTTCGTGGTATTGAAAAGGTTTCTGTAGAACTGTTTGACCTTGAACAAGCAACATTTACTCGCACTTATCAGCTTCAAGAAAGATATGCAGAACGTGGAGATATTTGGCACGTTGTTGGAACAGACCTGATAAAGGATGGCAAAAGTGGTAACTCATTCATACATAAAACTTGGGAAAGAGGAGAGTATATTTGGCATAACTACAAATTTGTCTCTATAACTCGTCGGGGAATAGAGTCAGATAGCAGAGATCTACCACCAAACAGTATCTTGATAGACCTAAACATTGAAGGTGCAAGCACGCTGATTCGTGAAAAGATTTTTAGAAGGGAATCAATTACTGGACTTGTAACTGCCGAAGTTGAACAGTACATAGAACGTTACGGGCTTTATCGTGGAAGAATTCCAAACAGAGCTACAAACTATAGTATGACAGATCCTAGACTGTTGCTTGTTCTGGATGACCAGAATGAGAAGGCTAAAGTATGGGCCAGCAGACTTGAAAAATATGCTGTAGATGATAGACAAAACTGTATTGTAGTAATTGGTGGTGATGGAACGATGCTTAGAGCAATAAGGAAGTACTGGCGTTTGCGGTTGCCTTTTTTTGGTATAAATGCTGGGCATTTGGGGTTTCTTCTCAACAACCATCAAGAAATATTTGAGTTTGGCTTCCCCCCTGAAGACCTTCTACTTAGACAACTGCCCCTGCTTTATGTGGAGACAATAGATCCAGAAGGCAGCAGCAGTCAGACGCTTGCTTTTAATGACGTTTGGGTGGAAAGGGCTACAAGTCAAGCTGCCTGGATTGAAGTTAAGGTCAACAATCAAGTAAGACTGCCAAAACTTATAGGCGATGGAGTACTTGTAGCGACGGCTGCGGGTTCAACTGCTTACGCAAGAGCTATGGGGGCTATGCCAATGCTGGCTGAAACACCTGCTTTTCTGCTCGTTGGCTCAAACATTCTAAGTCCACCAAACTGGAAGACTGTACTGCTCTCATTCGATTCTGAAGTTGAGCTACAATCGCTGGGTGGTGATAAACGTAGCATTAAATGTTATGCTGATGGTTTTCTCCAAGGTAAAGTAGTCAATATGAAGGCTCGTATCAGCCGTATTGCATCTGCCGAAGTAGCTTTTTGTGCAAGCCACGATATGGCAGAAAAGATTGCACAGTTGCAGTTTCCAAAATCACCTCTAACCTTTTAAGAGTCTAGCTATCAGCTCTTTGACTTTTGTCTCAATTAAGTCTCGTATCTGTCTAAAATCTTCCATAGACATTGCTTTTGGGTCAGGGATATTCCAGTCTTCTCGATTTTTGGCATCTACAAAAGGGCATTCATCTCCACACCCCATTGTGATTGCATACTCATACTCGATCTTTGGAATTTCAGTAAGAGATTTTGAGCTATGTTCTGTGAGGTTATAACCAAGCTCTTGCATTGTTGCAATGGCTTTGGGGTTGACTTGTCCAGAAGGCCGAGAACCAGCACTGAAGGCTTCTATTAAATCTTTGCCATGTATATTGGCGAATGCTTCAGCAATTTGACTACGACACGAATTTTCAACGCAGACAAATAGTAGAGATTTTTTCATTAGACACCTCTTTTAGCTTCTACAAAATATTTTTTCTGAAAAAACAGAGCTACATTTACTAGTGATATCAAGACAGGAACTTCAACAAGTGGGCCAACTACACAGGCAAAAGC
>JAEUQL010000819.1 GCA_016789295.1 Blastocatellia bacterium
TACTCGTTAGTGATGGTTCCGGCGGAGATGGTCGCGGGGAGATAGCAAGCTCTCTTGCTGTACACCTGTTTCAACAAGAGCTTTTTAAAACAGACTCCAACAAAGGTGCCGGTGATTGTTTGATAGAAGCCGCTTTTGCCACACATCAGGCCATAATTGCTCAAGCCAATAGAGACTCCCAAACTGCTGGCATGGCTGCTACACTCACAGCAGCTCTTGTAATTCCACCACAAGTCTATGTCTTAGAGATAGGAGACTCTAGATGCTATCTTATTCGTAATCAAGATATTAGACAGATAACCAAAGACCAATCTATGGTTCAAGTACTTGTTGATAGCGGTATGCTCGACGCAAAACTGGCCAACACACACCCATACAGAAATGTAGTACTTCAATCACTCGGTTCAAACAATCAACTCTCACCAGTAGTAACAAGCACACAGCTTTCCAAAGGAGACCACCTACTACTATGTTCTGATGGACTTAGTAAATTTCTTCCAGATCAAGAAATAGTTCAAACTCTCTACAGTAGCCCCGATCTAAAATCGGCTTGCAAAAAACTGATAGAAAGAGCTAAAGAGTTCAAATCAGACGATAATATTACTGTCGTTCTGGCAGAAGTTAAAGGAGAAGCATTTTCCGACCCTGAACCAATATGCCTATTGTCACAACTACTGACTAGTAGCGAAAGTGATAATGATATTTTAGACGTTACAGACATACTCGCACCCGATGAAGAGAAGTTCGCTACAGATGAGATAGAAATCGAAGAGGGCTAAAACCTCCCCATCTAGCGACAGTTGAATGTAGACCTGCTTAAAATAGATATTTATCTCCAACATCATTGTTTATTTAAGGACAAGATTGTTTATAATGGAAACTGTTACCATCGTGGGCAACTAAAAAGTTCAAACAACAGAAAGTTGTTATTTTATGAGTTTTTACGAACGTTTGGACAGTTCGCATTTATATGGAACAAGGCTAGAGCAGTTTCGAGTGATGCGTGATATGATGCTCCAAAGGATAGGCTCACAAACAATAGTTCTCTCAAATCAATACCCAGATGTTCCCGTTGGAACTGTCGTTGTTAAAGAACCTCAGTATGCTTCACCAAACGATTCAGGATTTGTCCTGATGATGGGTGCTATGCTTCACAGACTCAAAATTGGCTGCAATACCATAGGCCGACTTACAGACAATGACATAGTAATTCACGACGAAGAGCGCTTGGTCTCCCGCAGACATTGTTCAATCATAGTCCATACAGATGGTACGGCAGAGGTCTTTGATACTTCACTCAATGGAACATATGTTAATGAGAAAATGGTTACACATGGAGCTATAAAATCTGGAGACCGTCTCAGAATAGGTCCTAAATTTAGTATAGATATAGTCCTTTACTAGCTATGTACCCTTACGATTTTCAGAACAAAACCTGGAAAGAGATTGCTCATTACATCGAGAAAGCAGCTCTTCTCTTTCTCCCTATCGGCTCAACCGAAGCACACGGGCCACATCTGCCACTCTCAACAGACACTATTATCTCTGTTGAAATGTCGCGTCGCGCTGCAAATCTACTTGCACAACAGAAGAGACTAGCACTGGTTCTTCCACCTATCTCTTACAGCGTTACTGACTTTAGTGCCAATTTTCCTGGGTCAATATCAATAAGTGCGCAGACTGCTACTTCTCTGATAACCGATCTATGCTGCTCTCTTATAAACCAAGGGTTTAAG
>JAEUQL010000081.1 GCA_016789295.1 Blastocatellia bacterium
ATTGCTAGTAAAATAAAGAGATTTTAAGTAACAATCTAGACAATCTGTTCTTTCAAAGTTAAAGTTCAATACCGAGCATTTCGCATTGATAGTCTTGATAGGTCTTGCAGGACAATCAGACTCGGAGTTCTTACTTGAGCTTTTTCATCAAAATTTCAAATGTAGACTATTTTTATCAGTTTGCTATTTCTTGTTGTAGATTTCTGTTCTGGCAAGAAAGAGGCAATAGTGGAGAAAGTTCCTGCTTTTTTCCAAATTTAATTCAATAAACCCTTTTCTTTAAAAGAAAGAAGCAGGTATAGTAAATGTCTTTGGCCAAAGTTGACCTCTTTTCAGAGAAAGACTTGCCAAAAGAGCTTTGTCATTATAAATAATGATTAAATTTCAAAGGCCACAATCAGTCTTCTTGCAGTTCTCTCTCAAGTCTCTTAGCTGTTGTTCGCAAAGAACTGCAAACTCCATCTTCTATACACCAAGTAGGTTGGAGTATTTGACTAGATATAAATCCAGCTAATGATATTGATTTGCAAAGAAGTAGTAAAAAAATTCCAGGAGTTCTGAGATGAAAATGAAACAGATCTACCAAATCATTTTCGCCTGTGTATGGCTATGCCTCATAGCAGTCATGCCTGCACTTGGCCAAGTAGGTCGAGCAGGAAGAGAGACAATTTTTGCTCTCACTTCCAGCAACAGGCTAATAAGTTTTAACAGTAATTCACCAGCAACAGTAAGTAGTCCTCTTACGATATCTGGGCTGCAGCAGGGCGAAACTCTAGTAGGTATAGATTTTAGACCTGCAAGTCGCATTCTTTTTGGAGTCTCAAACCAAAACAGAATATATACAATCAACACAATGACTGGAGCAGCAACTCAGGTTGGCAGTTCCAACTTCACCCTGAACGGTACAGTTTTTGGTATCGACTTCAATCCAGCACCAGACCGCATTCGTCTGGTAGGTGCTTCCACACAAAATCTGCGCCTCAACCCAATTGATGGAACCCTAGCAGGCACAGACGGAGCACTAGCTTTTGCAATGGGTGATACAAATGCTGGCAGAACACCAAACGTTGTCTCTGCTGCATACACGAACAACTATGCAGGAATTGGCGCAACTACCACAACTCTCTATGTCATAGACTCCAATCTTGACGCACTACTTACACAAGGTTCAGTCAATGCAACACCTGTAAACCCAAACACAGGTCAGCTCTTTACAGTAGGTTCACTTGGAATCAATGTCTCTGATGCAACTGGTTTTGATATCTCTGATGTCAATGGTGCAGCATTTTTGACAACAACACTTCCAGGTGCACAGACTTCCACACTTTTCAGTCTCAACCTAGCTACCGGTGCAGCTACTGCAGTGGGAACAATTGGTGGGATGGAGACAGTAAGAGACATTGCCGTTGCAGTCAATGGTGAAACCATACTAGTTGCAACAGCAAGTGGCAGAATTACTGCTTTCAACAGTACCAATCCTTCAACACCTGTTGGTTCCATCCAAGTCACAGGGCTTTCTCAAGGCGATGCATTAGCTGGCTTTGACTTCCGCCCAGCAACTGGTCAGCTTTTCGCAATAGGCACATCTGGCCAGATCTACACAATCAGTCCTGTTTCTGGAGCAGCAACCAGAGTTGGTATGCCAAATATGGTTATGGGTACAAACTTTGCTGTTGACTTCAACCCAGCACCAGACAGAATCCGTTTTGTGACCAACACTGGTCAGAATCTACGTTTTGTCCCAGACACAGGCGCACTTGCTGGAACAGACGGAAACATTGCATTCGACATGGCTGATCCAAATGCTGGTAGAACACCAAACATTGTTGCTTGTGCTTACACAAACAACGTAGCAGGCACACCAGCAACTGGAACCACACTCTACAACATTGATGCAGGTGCTGACATCCTCGTCACACAAGGTTCAGTCAATGCAACACCTGTAAATCCAAACACTGGCACACTCTTCACAATTGCACCACTTGGCATAGACATAACAGATGGTGTTTTTGATATTTCTGATGCTAGTGGCGTAGGTTATGGAATCTTCACTGTCGCTGGTTCTTCAACACAGACCCTTTTTAGAGTCAACCTTCCAACAGCAGCTTCTTCAACCCCTGTCACTGTCAGGGTAGGCGATCTGCCACTAACTGACAGAGTAGTAGGTCTAGCAGTAGTTTTGCGTGTTGAAAATATCTTTGGTCTCACCAACGACAATCGTTTGGTCAGATTCAATCCTCGCTTGCCATCAGCACTCATCGGCGCACCTGTGACAATTACAGGTCTACAATCTGGTGAAAACTTACTTGGCATTGACTATCGCCCAGCAACAGGCTTCTTGTTTGGCCTTGGCTCAACAAGCCGTGTCTATGTGATCAACCCTTCAACTGGTGCAGCAACTGCCCTTGGAGCAGGTCCATTCACACCAGCTTTGATGGGTAACACCTTTGGATTTGATTTCAACCCACAACCAGACCGCATTCGCCTTGTAAGCAATGCAACCCAGAACCTCAGACTCAATCCAAACAATGGTGGTCTTGCAGGTGCTGATGGAGCTCTTGCTTACGCAATGGGCGATCCAAATGCTGGTAGAACTCCAAATGTTGTAGCAGTTGGATACACAAACAGCTTCGCAGGAACAGCAGTAACCACTCTCTATGATATCGATTCTGGTCTAGACGTACTCGTCACACAGGGTTCTGTAGGAAGTGCCCCAGTATCTCCAAACACTGGACAGCTCTTCACTGTTGGAAGCCTTGGTGTCAACACAACAGATACAGTAGCATTTGACATATCCGAACAGACCGGAACTGCATATGCAGCGTTTGTTTTGATGGGTGAAAGCTCATCCAGATTCTATACACTCAACCTTCAGACCGGTGCTGCAACACAGGTTGGTATGATGCCAGTAGGCGGTGCCGCTCCTGTAACTCTTCGTTCGATAGCAGTATTCAGCAATGTAGGTCTCTCAGTAGTAGCTGTTGCACCAGCAGCAGCAATAACTTCTGGCAGTGACCTTACATACACTGTGACTGTCGCAAATGGAAGTGCAGATCCAGCAGCTAATGTTGTTTTGACCACTGCAACTCCAGCAAGTACTGCATTCAAATCCATCACAACACCAACAGGCTTCAACTGCACAACTCCTGCTGCTGGCGCAACCGGCGCAATCACCTGTACAGGTCAGAGCTTGGCTGGTGGTGCAACTGCACAGTTCTCGATTGTGGTTGTTCCAACCGTTACAATGAACAACACAAACGTTGCACTAGCAACTACAGTGAGAACTGATACAGTAGATATCACAAATAGAAGCTTCAATACTGGTGCTTCAACCGCTACCGCAGTTGTCAACCTACCTCCAGGACCAACAGTTGTAGCAGCCAACATCAGAGTCTCCAACATGAGAGTCAAAGCCACCATCAGCATGGGTGGTATGGTTCCATTCACTGGCACGACCGTTCTAGTAGACGGTGTTGCATTCCAGGGAGCCGCAACCATTAGAGACAACAACCTGACCCTCATTCAGAGAGGCAGATTGGCAAATGGTTCAAGGATCAAAGATGCCTTCCCACGTGGCAGAATGGTAATGATCACTTTCCGTAATGCCAATGGCGGTGTAACAGTTGTTCCTTTCACCAGAAGTTCCAACTAGTTACTGAGAAGATATTCTCAAATCAGCAGAAGCATCACCCAAAAAGGTGGTGCTTCTCTCTTTTTGGGAGCTATTAAATAAATCTAAAGGGGAGATTTGATGCGAATATTGATTGTTATAGTCTGCTTGCTGCTTCTTATACCTACTACCATCCCTAAAGCATCTGATCACGTCTCGCAGTACCAAGAAGCCGTTTCTAGAATAGTTGGTGCTGCACTAGTCGATGGCAAAGACTATGAGAAACTTGCACACCTTAGCGATAAGATTGGAGCACGACTCAGTGGGTCTAAACAGCTTGAAGAGGCTGTCAACTGGACAGCCGAAGCTATGAAGGCTGATGGTCTTGAAAATGTCCACACAGAGAAAGTTATGGTTCCACATTGGGTCAGAGGGCAAGAAAGCGGCGAGATAATAGCACCTGTTAAAAAGAAGCTTACAATGTTAGGTCTTGGAAGCACAGTTGGAACTTCTTCAGAAGGTCTTACAGGAGAAGTTATTGAAGCTAAAAGCTTTCAAGAACTTGACAAATTATCTGAAAAAGTAAAAGGCAAAATAGTTTTGTATAGCTTCGCTATGCGCAGCGATGTAGATCCAGGTCAGGCATATGGTGAAGCAGTTGAATTTCGTACTTCCGGCGCATCACGTGCGGCAAAATACGGGGCTATTGGTGTACTCGTTCGTTCAGTCACTACTCGCAGCCTCAACAGTCCACACACAGGAAATATGATATATGACGAGGGACTACCCAAAATTCCTGGTGTAGCTATTACAACCGAAGATAGCGACCTTATCTCTAGACTACTTGCAAAAGGTGAAAAAGTAAGTGTTAAATTGACACTTGGAGCTAAAACATTGCCAGATGCTGAATCAGCAAATGTTATAGGTGAAATAAAAGGGAGAGAAAAACCAGACGAAATAGTCCTTATCAGTGGCCATTTAGACTCGTGGGACGTAGGAACAGGTGCAAGTGATGATGGAGCAGGATGTGTTGTAGCTATGGAAGCAGCTAGGATACTTATGAAGCTTAACTTGCGGCCACGCCGTACCATACGTGTTGTACTTTTTACCAATGAAGAGAATGGGCTTAGAGGAGCACGTGCTTACGCAGAAGCCCATCAAGCAGACAAGCATGCTGCTGCTATTGAAAGCGATTCGGGAGGAGCAAAACCGGTTGGTTTCTCTTTTGCTGGTACAGATGAAGCTTTTCAAATAGTAGAAAAGATAGCTCCGCTATTAAGAGGAATAGAAACAGATAAGATTGTTCGTAGAAATGGTGTTGGAGCTGATATTTCACCTTTGATTAGAGCTGGCGTTCCAGGTTTTGGTCTTAGACAAGACGTCACACACTACTTCGATATTCACCACACAGACGCAGATACGCTCGATAAGATCGACCGTCACCATCTTGCATTAAATACTGCTGCAATGACTGTTATGGCTTATCTGCTTGCAGAAATTCCAGAGTCTTTAAAAAAATGAAGCCAACTACTATTAATTCAGCCAAGATAAAAGCAAAAGCATTTGAGCTTGGAATTACCAAAATAGGTATAGTCCAAGCCCAAACGCTTGAAAAAGAAGGCTTGTTGCTAAAAGAGTGGCTGTCGCTTGGTTATCAAGCAAAAATGGCATATATGGAGCGCACAGCCGAAAAGAGGATCAACCCTTCACTTTTTATGCCAGAAGCAGAAAGTGTAATCTCTGTTGCCATCAACTATTTCACTCCACACCAACACCAAAACTCTTCAGAAGTAGGCAAGATTTCAAGGTACGCCTGGGGTGATGACTATCACGACCTCCTTGGCAAAAAACTAGAACTACTTGCAGGCTGGCTCAAAGAACAAGAGCCTGGTGTTGAAGCAAAGTTTTCTGTAGATGCTGGTCCTATGATGGATAAAGCCTGGGCTGTAAAAGCTGGTATAGGATGGTTGGGTAAACACACAAATGTAATAAGCCGGGACTACGGTTCATGGCTCTTTCTTGGTCAGATTTTAACCAATTTAGAACTTGAATATGAGCAACAGACGGTTCCGGACTTCTGTGGTAGTTGTACAAGGTGTATAGATGCGTGTCCAACAGAAGCCATTGTTGCTCCATATTTGGTTGACTCTAGAAAGTGTATATCTTATGTAACTATTGAACTTAAAGACAGTAGTATCCCTCAAGAAGTCCGTCCAAACCTCAAAAACTGGATTTTTGGTTGCGACATATGTCAAGACGTCTGTCCATGGAATAAGTTTTCTAAAGAGACTACAGAAGATAGCTTCCAGCCATACCCAGAAAATCTCTCTCCAAATCTTAAAGAGCTTCAGTCGGAATTGAGTCAGATGTCTAACGAAGAGTTCAAGAAAAAGTATGCTTCTAGCCCTATCTCCAGACCAAAACTTGCAGGTCTTTTAAGAAATGTCAATGCAGTAATTGAAAAAGAGCTAGGTGACTAGGTGAACCTCTTTGAAAGCCCTCCCACCATCAAAGATGGGAGGATTATTCTTAGTACTTTACTGAGCAACCGTATGGTTGGGAAGCAGATACTGTTACAGCTTTGCCTGCAAGTGCTTCTTGAAGGCCAGCACGAACAAAGTTCTTTGAACCAGCAATATCATCTGGATTTGCTGATGCCTTGTCATCGATTGCACCATTGTAGATCAGCTCACCATTTGGATTGATTATGTACATGTGCGGAGTGGTCTTTGCTCCATAGAGTCTTCCAACTTGGCCATCTGTATCTATTAGATAAGCTGTTGGGTGTGCACCCTTCTCTTTGATAAGAGCATTTATCTTGCTTGGCTCAAAATGTCCCTGTTTTCCAGTGGCAGAAGAATTGATAGAGAGCCATACAACGCCTTTGTCAGTAAATTCTTTCTGCAATTTCTGCATATTGCTACTGTCATAATGTTTTTTGACGAATGGGCAGTCATAGTTGACCCACTCAAGTACAACATACTTGCCCTTGAAGTCACTGATAGAATGCTTTTTACCATTTGAGTCTGTTAAAGTGAATGCTGGAGCAGGTTTACCAACAACTGCATTACTTGCATCTACTGTTGGATAGAAACCAAGTCCTAGCAGAAAAAGACCAAGTAGCGATAAATATATAAGTCTTTTCATGAAAAACTCCTCAACTTTTTGATTGTGTTGTAACAAAGATACAGAATTTTACTCTTGTTGAGCAAGAGCAGTCCAGTTACTAACTAGAAGAGACTGAAAAATAGCTTCAATCTCTTCATATATCTACTAAAAAACAGGCTTAAAGTTTTCTCAATTCCGCAAGTACTATGCTTGGGGTGATCACTTCTGGAAGCACCACAGGTGGCTGATTGGGATCTTTGCTGTAGATCACATAGAGCGGCACACCATTTCGACCAAACTCTGCCAGAGTTTTAGCTATAGTCTCATCGCGGTTTGTCCAGTCGGCTTTCATAGTCACAATTCCACGACGCTTGAACTCTTCTTTAACCTCGTCCGAGGTGAAAGTAACACGTTCATTGACTTGACAACTCAAACACCAAGCAGCCGTAAAATCGATAAATATAGGTTTACCTGCTTCACGAAGTTCTTTCACCTTTTCAGGTGAGAAAGGTTCCCAGTCTATACCATAAGAACGGACAGTACCTTTTGAAGCAGAAAGTGCTTGTACTGAGCTGTTTGCAACAGATATAGCTATGTAAAGCCCAACAGCCAACATAACTATCAGAACAGTTCTTGCTATCACCCTACTTTGGAAAGTATTAACAATACTTCCCCAACGACCCAGTATCCAAGCCCCAAAACCAGCTAGTACAAAAGCTCCCATAAGCCCTGCAAGCGCATCTGGTCCAGCTTGATTACCTAGTACCCAGCCAAGCCATACTATAGTTCCCATCAATAAAAAGCCCATTAAATTCTTAAAAGACTCCATCCAAGCACCTGGTCTTGGTACAAGTTTAAGCATAGTTGGAGAAGCAGACAGAAGGATGTAAGGTGCAGCCATTCCAAGACCAAGTGCTGTAAAAATGAGCATCGATGCCCAAGCTGGTTGCGTTAATGAAAATCCGAGTGCTGATCCCATAAACGGTGCTGTGCAAGGTGTGGCAACAGCAGTAGCTAATGCACCACTTGTAAACGAACCCAACCAGCTTGAATGCTGACTTGAATCTTCAATCGCCTTCCCTCCAACACCCATTAGAGATGTACCCACTTCAAAGACTCCAAAAAGGTTGAGACCTAACATAAAAAGTAGCATTGAGAGAATAATAAGAAACTTTGGAGATTGAAGCTGAAATCCCCATCCAAGCTGTTCGCCTCCGGCACGCAGTGCAAGCATCGATCCAGCAAGCACCCAGAAAGAGACCAACACTCCAAGAGTGAAGATCAGGCCATGTTGCCACGGTTTACCATTCTCTTTGTTTGCCTGTTTGACAAAATCGAGCACTTTTATGGAAAGTACTGGAAGGACACAAGGCATAAGGTTGAGAATAAGGCCACCTACAAAAGAGAAGATAAGTGCTAGCCATAAACTTGTCACTTCGCCAGAACCTTGTACAGTAGGCTTTGTACCGGCTGTGCTAGACACTGCAGTGGAAGCAGCTTTAACACCTTCTCCTGTAAGAGTAGCGTTTATCTGCATTGCACTTTCGGCATTTGGCCCACGCCATCCCTTCCCTACTACTACCACAGCTTCAAACTCTGGAAGTATTTCTGTTGCGAAAGAGGACTTTGTTAGCTCTACTGTGTAACCTTCGGGAGTCTTTTTAAACTCCTGTGGAGTGGTGTAGTCAAGTATTCCTTCACGTCTTGGAAAGAGCGTCAGATCGGAAAGTTCTTCTTTGAAATCTGCAGGAGCCGTCATGTCGAGCACTATCTTTCCGGCTTTCGATGTAGCAGTGAATTTCCAGCCTGAAGGGACGACAGGGAGTTTTTGGCGTGTCTTCGAAAAAGAATCTGCCCAACGGCTTGGAGTTGGAGTAGCATTAGCAACAGACAACTGAAGGCTTACTTCACCTTTTTCAGGAATACACTCTTCTTTACAAACAAGCCAATCCGCAGTTGCTGACAGTTCTATCTTAGAACCATCTTTGAGGCTAGCAGGAGCATTCATTTTCACTAGAAGAAAGACTTCATCGTGATAACCAAAACTGACTAATGGATCGACTACTATCTTTTCTGGATAAGGCCAGATGATCGGATCGGCAGTGAAGCCTTCTGGAAGCTTCCATTTAATCTTTGTAGCAAGCCCTGAGTCACCAGGGTTTATCCAGTATATGTGCCAGTGCTCTTTCATCTTCATTCTGAGAGCTACCCAAAAAGGCTTTCCTGGTTCTATTGTCTCTGTTTCAGAAACAAGCTCTGCTTCAACGTGCTCTGTACGAGCCGGCTCAGCAAAGACTGCGGATGTTAAAAGAAGTAGAAATGAGATATGTAAAAATAGTCTCTGTACTAACCTCATAGAATTTCAACCCTGACTTTCTATTGCTTATCTTTTATCTGTTCTATTTCTTTGAGAAGATCTATCGCCTTGGAAAAATCTTTCTCATCTTCTCTTATTTCTCTCAAAAGCTGTTTTGCAGCATCAAAGTTTCCTTGCTTAAAAAGCTCTTCAGCTTGCAGATACTTACTACTGCTCAAGTCTGAAGAAAGCGACTCAACAGGCGTGGCTCCAACAGTCTGATCGAGAACTATTCTAGTATCTTGCTGTATAGTCTGCTCAACTTTTGCCGTTCTACTTTCTATTATCACACCTCCAATGCAAGCCACAACTGCCAGCCCTATTGCTGCATACATTCTCAAACGAGCAAAGGTATCAGATTTTCCTGAACGGCTGGAAATCCTCTCTTTATCAGATCGTTGATTGAACCCTACAATAAGGTCTTCAGGTCTAGATATACTTAAAGGCATACCACAATTTACACAAGTATCAACATTAGAAGTATCATTGGTTGATTGGTTTGTAGCCTTACAGTAGAGACATACTAACTCTGACATTCGCCAATTTCTCCAACAGACTATATTCTGAAGACTTAGCTACTTTAAGACTTTTTGTCCTACTTATCAAGTAAGCCAATAATCTTGTCTGATATCCTTTCGGCTAACGCAGCTATCGTTGCCGAAGGTGGAACACCCAAAGCAGAAGGGATGATTGCACCATCTGCAACATAAAGGCCAGGATAGCCAAAGACCTCACCCGATGCAGAGACTACCCCCAAGTCACGAGAATCTGCCATGGCAGCACCACCTAGTGGGTGTACGGTTGATAACCTCCTCTTTAGCCACCAAGCAGGATTTACAACAAGCCAAGAATCAAGCCTTTTTGCAATCTCTTGTGCTGCTCCTACCATCTTTCTTATTAAGATTAGACTCTGTTGATTGCTCCATTCAAGTTGAAGATCTCCTTGCTTATCTATCTTTAAGCTTCCATTTGAAGCATCCTTGCCCATCAGAAAAAGTAGAGCTACGTGTGAAAGTAGCGTCTGTCTGTCTGAAATGGTCTTAAGTAATGGCCTACGTCCTAAACTCCTAAAAAAGTTGCGTACTTGTTTGCTGTAGTCAAAGAGCAAGGTAAGCCAGAAAATAGGCAACTGTATCTGTTTTGGAAGTGCTGTGGGCAGAATACCTTCAAGTATCAAGAACTCGTCTTTGGGCCAATAATCAGCTAGAGCTGATACACTTGTACCTGATTGTTCTATTTTTCTACTTGTACCAAGTAGAGCAGCAAAAAGATCTGCATTTGCTGAAAAGTTTTCACCCAAACGATCACTGATTCGTGGGAGAGTTTTGTAAAGGTGCTTGCATCTGAGCAGCAACCTATTTGTTCCTAAAGTTCCTGCAGCCAAAACTACTTTATCAGCATAGAAGACTACTTGATCTAACTCTTTGGTACGACGACAAATAACTTTGTAACCTCTGCCATCTTGTTCAATTGCAATAGCTTCGTGTTCTGTGACTATCTCTGCCCCACTGTTTTCTGCTACTTTCAAGTAGTTTAGGTCGAGTGTATTCTTTGCACCTTCCCTACAGCCAGCTATGCACATGCCACAACCATTACAACCTCTCTGAACTGCACCATACTCATTTACAAAATCTTCTCCTTCTCTACCAAATCTAACAGCTAAGCTTGCCTTCTCTACCTTTTTTGTCTGATAGACCGATTTTGGATCTTCCCTTACAGCCTCCTCAAGCAAGCTTAAACGTAGGTGAGATCTTTTAAAATCTTCTGGGACAGTTCCTACACCAAGCATCTGAGCCACACGTTGGTAATACTGGTCAAGTTCCAAGGCCGTGATCTCTTCTGGCCAACCCTTTTCAAAAAGTTTACTGTGAGCGCGTTTATGAACATTTGTATATACAAGAGAACCTCCTCCAAGCCCAGCCGCAACTATAATATCCATGTTTGCAAAAG
>JAEUQL010000820.1 GCA_016789295.1 Blastocatellia bacterium
AAACGTAGTCAAAAGCTTTCTCCAACCTGAATGGCGTGAGAAAAGAAATAAAGTTAAAGCTTTGCGTGATGCGCTGCGAAATGGAGAGGATGCTGTTAAAAACTTCATTAGTCTCTACCGTGTTGAGAGCCAACGACCCGAAGTCAAAAATCATAAAAATCAGATTGTAGGAGAGAATGGATGGGAGCAGGATATTTGTTTATGGTTTGATGCAATTGAAATGTTAGATCTTTTCTATCCATTAGAACAGTTTGATGACACTCGAAATGAGGACAGAACGGATGAAATCCCTGGTGCTGCAAATCAAACTTAAAAGTGACACAACTTTTGGACGCGGTGATGGTGTAGCAGGTTTAGTTGATGTTGAAGTTGAGCACGACAGATACGGCATGCCTTTCCTTCGTGGACGTACTCTTAAAGGTTTACTCGTAGAAGAATGTGCCAATATTCTTTATTCACTAGATTCTGGAAGCCAAAAATGGCACAAAGAAGCACAGTTTTTGTTTGGATCTCCTGGAAGTAGCCTTAAAGACGACGGTGAAATGTTTGTTGGAGATGCGTGTCTTCCAGAAGACTTATCTGATGTAATAAAACAAGCTGTTAAAAACGAAACTTTCACTTCTCTTGAAATCCTAGAATCTTTAACAGCTATTCGTAGACAAACTGCTATGAGTGTTAAAGGTGCTCCAGTTAAAGGATCTTTGCGTTCTATGCGTGTAGTGCTACGTGAAACTTTTTTTGAAGCCAAATTAACTTTTCAAAAACCCCCAAAAGATAGAGACCAAGCACTATTGGCTGCTTGTGTTGCAAGCCTCCAACGTGTGGGAACCGGGCGTAATCGTGGACGTGGTAGAGTTGAAGTCTGTTTGCTAGAAAATGATAAAGATATAACAAACAACTGCTTAGATATTTTTGCAAGGGAGATTACAGAATGACAGTTTTTACTTTCACTTTGCAACTTCTAGAGCCGTTGATGGTCACAGGTTTAGAAGGTGATCCAAACAGTAATGTCACACTTGATTATATTCCTGGTAGTGTTATTCGTGGAGCTTTAATTAGCCAATATCTAAAAACTAAACCTGCAAATTACTCTTTTGATCCTGCCAACAAAGCTCAAGATGAATACAAACTTTTTTTTAATGGATCTGTTCGTTATCTCAATGCTTACCCTTCTATGGAACATCATCTAGAAAAAATAAGAACACTGCCAACACCTCTTTCTTGGGTTGTGCAAAAAGATTCTAAGCCTGAAACAGATATATATGATATGTGTTGTTCACTATTACCTGATGAACAAACCAAACCTTTATCCAAACACTTCTTTTACCAACAAGGAAAGCTAGTTTGGACAACTAAACCAGAACATCAACTTACAATCCATACTCAACGAGAACGTAGGCATGGACGCTCAACTGAGAGTGATGGTGCTGTATTTCGTTATGAATCACTAGAAGCTTATTCACAGTTTATTGGAGTTATATTAGTTGAAGATGATTCATTAACTACTTCAATTGAAGAGCTACTCAAAAATAAAGAGTTAAATCTAGGAGGATCAAGAACTGCTGGCTATGGGCGTGTTAATGTTATCGACTGGAAAGAGAAACAAGATTGGAAAGAGGCTGGTGAAGTAAATGATATTGAAGAAGATTCAACTTTTACCATTACATTGTTGAGTAATGCATTAGTCAGAAATGATGAAGGGCAATATCAATTAGATTTGCCAATCGA
>JAEUQL010000821.1 GCA_016789295.1 Blastocatellia bacterium
AGTGCTCCTTCATAATTTGCACTATTGTAACGCCAGCTCATATTAACTACTTTGACACCGTTGTTCTTAAAGTAGTTGACAATATCTTTGTACATTTGTGCTGTAAACTTTGCCTTTTCTATTGTTGGAGTAGCTGGCAGCAAGTGATAATCCCAACCCATTCTTGCAGCCAGAACTTTTACTGCTGGATTTCCTTCTGCTGTGATCCCGGCAACGTGTGTTCCGTGTGAAAAAATGCTGTAGAAGCTGGCTTCTTCCTGAAAGTCTTTAACCTCTTCTCGTTTAAGGTTGGCCATGGTCTTGCGAAGTTCTGCTACTTCTGAGCTTTCTATTCCCGACTGTAGATCCAGAAAGCCTTTCGTCTGTTTCTGTAGTATCTTCACATCGGTTTTTAGACGACCTTCGGGACTATCTAGCACGTTCACAGCCTTTTTGTAATCTACCAGGTTATAAGCAATACCATTGACATCGTCTACAAAGCCGTTTCCATCATCGTCTCTACCGTTGATCTCTTCTTTTGAGTTCACAAAACGGTTCTCTTTAGGAAAGACCGACATATCTACACCCGAATCCCAAACAGCTACTACTACTGGCGAGAGTTTTGTATCTTTAGAAAGTAGAAGTTTTCTTTCTTCCCAAATATCTATCTTTTTTACTGACTTATTGTTTGCCTCATAGACTCTATTAAGTACATTCAAAGTCTGGTCTTTGACAGCAAATCTGTGGTCAAAGAAGTTTCTCAAGCTGATCAGTTGCAAAGGAACAGCTTCAGGAACAACACCTTTGGAATTGTCCAGAAGGGGCTGCAAGCCACTTTGTACAGCTCCAATGATCACTTCCTTGTTCTGTATAGAGAGAGCACCTCTGGAACTTTCTACAGACTCTTTGATCTCATTGTATGGAAGATTTGAATAGATCTCACCGTAAAACTTCTCAAAAGCCTGTTTAAGCTCGTCGCCCGATGTTTTACCAGTAGTTTTGATAGCTTTTATATAGGCATTATAGAAAGTTCCTGTCAGGAGTTTATCAGCAGTTTTTGCCTCAAGATCTTTTATGATTGGGATGTATTCAAGAACTTTGTCATAGTCACCTTTATAGAAATAGAGTGTTTGCAAGCTAGCGTAGTAGCCAGCCAGTGTAGATTTGTCTTTGATATCATATTTTTCGAGATCGGCCTTAATGTTTGTTATCAACTGGTCACATAGAGCATTGAGTTGTGCTTTATCTTCTATCAACTCAAGAGCAGTGCCTTTTACTGTGTACGAGCGACGCGGCAACTGGTTAACGCTTGTTATTTCAGTCTTTTGCTGAGCGTATGTGTAACTAGTTATATTTATAAACGATAAGGCAATAAGGATGGCTGTTAGTAGCAGATAGGTTTTAGAGACTTTCACGTTGATTCCCTCCGTTGGCTTAATTTTTCTAACTCTGATTACGAGGCAGGAAATAGAGCGACTTGAAAAAATTGCTAAAATGCGGATTTTGACAAGAAAGATAAAAGGGTAGCCAAGTAGCTACCCAGAAAATAACCAACAGGAGAGAAACTATTGCTGTTGTTGTCTTTGTTTCAGCATTTCTAGCCGTTTTCTAAACTCTTCATTTCTTTCTTTAAGTTCGTCTTCGCTCACCCTTGGTCTTCTTTGCTGCGGCTGAGCAGAAGGTTGACTGTTTGCAGGCGCAGCATCACTAACACCTGTCAAGTTGGCAGCCGGGACGGTCTGG
>JAEUQL010000822.1 GCA_016789295.1 Blastocatellia bacterium
GGGTATGGGATTGGCTCTGGTCTGCTTCCAACTGGTTTGTGAAGTTCTACCTTCAAGGAAAGGGAACCTGTCAGGGTCAAAGAGCCTTCCTCCATAAGCAGGGAGTTGAAAATCTTGATGCCTAACACCATCATAGACCGCTCTGAAGGTTGCAAGCAGCCTCATCCAAGCATCATAACGTCTTTCTAAAAGCTCCTCTCCATGCTCGTCAGCAACTTTTCTCAACTGTTCTCTTAATGTAGAGACTGCATAATTATCTTCATAGATAGATTCACCTGACATTACTATTAACTCTCGTTCTTCTGCATAGAAGAGAAAGACTAGCCGCATCATCACAGTCAAAGCGGCTTCATAAAGTTCTTTCTCGCTGATATTAAAGAGCAGTTCTCTGTGTCTGTCTTTGTCAATTCTATCAATAGTTTGAATAATTATCTGAACAGCTTCTCTTACTTGGTAGCCTAGTCGGTTTGTTACCTCTTGCTGTGCGTCTGCACTTCTAGAAAGCATAGCTTCCAAGGTGTTATTTTCTGCTACTGCAAAAAATCTCTCTTGGGCTAACAAGCTTCTGAAAGCACGCAGTGTTATAGGCTCTTCTAGCCAGAAGTTTGCATACCAGGATATGTAGCCCGTAGCCTCTTCATTGGCTGTACTAATGAGCATCCATTGCTTCCCGTTGGTGACTAATCCCAATTGAAGATTGTACGCTTTGAGTAGTTCTCTCATCCTATCAGCAGGTGTTGCTGACCAACTACGACCTTGAATCGATTTTCCTAGATGTTGAGTTGATGGATAGGTCTGTACTACAAGTCTTATTTTGTTGCTGTCTTGGTGTTTTGGATTGACTAGTAGATAGTCAGGTTTGAGAGTTTCTCGGTGTTGTGGAAGTTCTACTTTGACTCTGTCTGCAATTGCCTGATCTCGCAAAAACAGAGACTTATCAAATCCCAAAACCTTATCAAACACATACTCTAGCCAGAGGTGTTGAATAGTTACATCTGGGACTCTCTGTTCTTGGCTTGCTTGCCATTCGCTGTAAGCCTGTCGTAACTGCTTAACTAGTTCTGGTTGATGAGGGTCTAAACCATTTGGAAAGACTTCCATTAACACATTCAAGCTCAAGAAAGGCCCTGAAATATCGACTAAATTTAGCCACTCAAGATGATGGCGAGCGTTAGACATATACTTTCTCCTTCAACTCCCACAGAGTTTCTATCCACTTCTACTTATATGTCAACAAGATTCTGCTCTACATAGATGTAGTAATGTTAGGGAAAATAGACTTTAGAGGTAGCTTTATAGCTTGAGCATTATACAGATTAAGCTTGAATTTGACGGATCAGCAACCTCTTAAAATCTCTAGTGTTTAGAATTAGAAAAAGAGAGTTCTTGTAGTGGCAACAAGGATTCTTCTTTATTTCTCTCAGGCTGTCTAAACAGACCACGAAACAAACTTTGATATCTGCGATCTTTTTCAAGCCTGTTAATGTTTAGCGCATAGTTACAGGCATTAAGTAGCCTTTCATTAGCAAAGCTCTTTTTGTACTCAGACTCATATTCAAAATAGATAACGCCAACTCTTATGCCGTGCTTCATCAGTGCTCTTGATAGAGGAACCAGATCTCCGTCTCCTGTTACCAGAATTGCAATATCTATTTTCCCTTCTAACCCAACTTGTAAAGCATCAACAGCTAGTGCTACATCAACTCCTTTTTCTTTC
>JAEUQL010000823.1 GCA_016789295.1 Blastocatellia bacterium
GGGGATTGGGTTGTTATTAGACAGAAAGATGAAGAGAACCGTGCCAAAATATTTGCTGTGCTCCCAAGAAAAAGTAAATTTTCTAGAAGAGCAGCCGGTCAAAAAGAGGAAGAGCAGGTAGTAGCTGCCAATATAGATCTAGTCTTTCTGGTTTCGGGTTTAGACAATGACTTTAACCCTCGCCGCATGGAACGCTACATCATTCTTGCAAAAGAGAATGGAGTTACTCCAGTAATAGTGCTCAATAAAGCAGATATTTGTGAAAATCTAGAAGAGCGTATAGAAGAAGTTGGAAATATTGCCCTTGATACACCTATAGTCTCAGTTAGTACGATCACAGGTTATGGTATAGACAAGCTAAAGTCTTTTGTTACACCAAATTCTACTATTGCTCTGTTAGGTTCATCGGGTGTTGGTAAATCTAGTATCATAAACTGCCTCGTTGGTGATCAAATGCAGCGTGTACAAGAGGTTAGAGAGCACGATGATCGTGGCAAACACACAACTACCAACCGTGAACTGATACGCCTTCCAACAGGTGCTTTGATCATAGACACTCCAGGCATGCGGGAACTGCAGGTATCGATTGCCAATGATGGTTTCTACAGTGCCTTTGAAGATGTAGAAGCTATAGCCTCAGAGTGCAGATTTAGCAACTGTGCACATCAGAATGAGCCTGGGTGTGCCATCAAAACAGCTTTAGAGGATGGCTCTTTAGATCAAGAGCGTTTTAGTAACTATCTGAAAATACAGCAAGAACTTGGTCAAAAGATGGCAGAACATGACTATAGAGCTGCTAGACTCAAGAAAGAGAAGATAAAGAAGATGAATAATCTCTTCAAGAAAACTTCTAAGAAGTGGTGATAGTTTGCTGAGACCTCTGTAGAATCGACCTAGACCCAAACTTGGATCAAACATTGAAACAATTGAGAACAGCTACCACAGGAGTTAATAGGTATGCAGAAGGAGTTTCGATGCTGAAACTTCAGCACAAGATCCTGCTTCTTGATGATGAACCCAGTAACTTAGGACTTCTGGAAAGAATCTTCTCTCGTAACCCTCACCAGCTATTTAAAACAGAGACTCCAGAAGAGGCTTTTGAAGTGTTAGAAAATCACGACATATCGGTTGTGATCTCTGACTATCGTATGCCTGCTATGACAGGCATAGAGTTTCTCAAAGAGGTTGAACAGCACCATCCAACAGTAGTCAGAATATTATGTACTGGTCTTGCAGACCTTAACGAGTTTAAAGAAGCCCTAACTTCTGGGCTGCTTTACGGCTATATTGTTAAACCTTTCAAAATATTTGAGATATCACTGCTTGTTGAACGCGCTCTTGAACTTTATGAACTTACAAAAGAGAGAGATAAGTTAAAACAAGACTGGGAAATAACAAAACGTGAAACTACTGCACTTCTCGAAGCTGGTACTTCGGTAAGCTCTTCACGTGATGTCAACCTGACGCTTAGTAGACTGGTGCGTGCTATATGTACCAACTTTGGTTATCAGTGTTGCTCTATTGAACTGATCGACAGAACTACGTGGGAGCTTTACATAAAGGCTAGTTATGGCTTCCCCATAGAAGTACAGAAGAAACGGCTTCCCATAGAAGGGCGTGGAGTCGTCTGTTATGTAGCAAGGACTGGTAAGCAGATATGTCTCAACAATGCCTCTGCAGACGAGCGATATGTACCAAAT
>JAEUQL010000824.1 GCA_016789295.1 Blastocatellia bacterium
CAAGTTCTAGAACTTTGATCTCTGGTCTCGATTCTGCGTGATAAGTGAAAAAGACTCTACCTTCTTTGGAGACAGCCAAATTTCCAGGTGGTTCATCGAGCTTGGCAACTATCTCTACAGAAGCTTCTGGAAGCAGAGGTGTTGTAGAGAGGTCGGGAAACTTCTGTCCAGTGCCACCATAACGCCAATAGAAGAATGCTATAAAGACAACAAGCAGGGCAGCTAAGAGAATAGAAGCTCTGAGTAGGAGTTTTTTAGCAGTACCAATGAAAGAACTTTTTTCTGACATAAAACCTCTAGCTATTAATCTCTTTTGAAGATGTAGGGGCCTTTGGTAGCTCCCCAGACTTGTGAATCATCTTGGTTATAGCCTCTGTCCCAAGTTTTGAGACCTTCAGCAGTGATAATTACTTCAGAGGTTGCATATGCAGCACCACGCAAGTCGCTTGGGCATTTTTTGCCGTCTGTTGCACCTTCAAAAGTTTGGTCAGCTTTCTTCTTCAAAAAAACGGAGCACCCATCGCGAAGTTGAAGTTGATCGGGTGAAAGTGTTGCAAGTGGTTCAGACTTCTTCCATTCACCTATGACCTTTTCTGGGTTGGGGAGTGTATAGACTCTGGATTCGTAAAGATCTTCACCAACTTTGGTCAGGTGATAGACTCTTTGGCGGTAAGGCTTTTCTTGTTGAGTTCCGACAGCTTGTTCTACATAAAACCAGTAACCGTCTTGGCGGTCTTTCCAGATTGGTGCAATATGGAGTGTGATATGAAAGTAGTCTTTGTCAGCTTCTGACTGCTGACGACTGCTGAAGCTGCCTTGCATAAGAGAGGCTAACTTTTCCAGATCGGATTTTTGCGCAAATGTTGCAGAAGAGACACCAAACAATATTACAATCAGAAATAGTAGCTTTCTAAGCATAAAAAGTAGCCTTTCTACAGTGGATTTTGAAAAAGAAGAGTGTAAATTATTTAACATAAGTTGACTAGTCACTCTCCTCCACCAACTATTCTATAATCTACAAAAGAAGATTTTTAATCCATCTTTCAGTTGAAAAGAAGGAGAGAAAAATAGTTCTGGTGGGTCAAAATCTAGAGCAAAGCTTCGATTCAGCAAGTTAGAAACCCCCACTTTTAAGCGGTCTTCTGTTCAGGTCTATCCAAAAGATAGCCAAGAAAGAGACCGCAGGCAGCACCCCATAAGATCCAGGCAGCTCCATAGAAGCAGGTTTCGAAAGTTGTTCCGTAAAGTTGTTTAAACCAGAGCATTGCTGTGCCATCCAGGAAAGCAGCGACAAAAGTCATTAGTGAAACAGCTTGGAGCAGTTCCGACTGTTTGAGGTTAGCAACTTTCTGGGTAATGAAAATAAGACCATAGGAGATTGGGAAGCTGAGAAGGAACAGTATAATGAGATTGGAGTTGTTTTCTGAAAAGATTTTTTCTCCTGCAAATCTAACAAAGAGTGCTGCCGATAACCAAAAGACAACGCCAAGTATTGAGAGTAAAGATAGTTTTGATAGTTTCATTTTGAATACTTCTCCATAAAGTTAAGATGATTTTAGAAGCAGTGTTTGGTTATTAGACCTTTGCCTCACTCTACAAAGAGGCTCTTAAAAGAGATACTGTTCGAAGAGAACTTCCGCAAGAAGGTGCTATTTTGCTGAAGCAAGGAATAAGTTTTAGCTGGTTGACAGCTATTA
>JAEUQL010000825.1 GCA_016789295.1 Blastocatellia bacterium
AAAACTACTTTCTTTAACCATTACGTTCTTACATTACTAATCAGATCATCAACAACAGCTTGCAAGCTTTAACCAGAAGGGCTATTTTTCAGCCTGAAGTAGCCAACTTAGAGCATTAAAGCCGCAATTTCTAAAGTTGTGCAATAGACTTAAAAATCCGAATTTGGTTTTGAAAAAAATGAACAAAAACGATGCAATATGGTCAAAAGCAGAGATTATTTCTGCACTTGAGCAACTCGGTCGCGAAGATCTTCAGTACTGGCTAGGTTTTAGCAGTAAGCAGTTTATTGAGCCTATAGGTGAAGCTTGGTCACCTGCTAACAACGTGCGTCATCTTAACAAATCTACTAAACCCGTGATTACAGCACTTCGTCTACCCCGAATGCTTCTACGCATACTGTTTGGCAGTCCCAAAACTGCATCGCGCACCTATTTGCAGCTTCGCAGCAGTTATCAAGAAGTATTGCAGCGAGGAGGCCAAGCTGGAAGGTTTGCACCTTCACCAACTAACCCTCCAGTTGACATAGGGGCTTGGCAGAAAGATCTTGTGAAAAGATGCCAAAAGAGTGTTGAAGAGCTAGTAGAAGTGGCAAGGAGTTGGGAAGAAAGCGATCTAGATCGTTACTTGTTACCTCATCCGTTGCTTGGTAAATTGACAATCAGAGAGATGCTCTTTTTTACTATCTATCACTACACTCATCATCAAAACAATGTAGAAAGACGTTTGGAAGGAAAAAGAACTTAGAAGTTGCTTTGGCTTCTTTCTAAACCACCTTCAACTTCATATAGATACAACAGCTTTTTGTAGCTTTCTCTGTATTCATCCAAAAATTTTTCCTGTGTAAAAAGTTCTAGTGCTCGTTTACGGGCACGTGCACCCAAAAAGTCTATCCTTTCTGGATCTTTGAGTAGTGATGTGATAGCAGTTGCAAGGTCATTTGGTCGGTGAGGTCGTACAAGCAGCCCTGTATCTGCAAGAGCTTCTCTAACTCCTCCAACATCTGTAGCAACAATAGCTGCTCCTGTTAACATTGCCTCAATTACTACATAAGGAAACCCTTCAGAAACGCTTGCAAAAGCAACTATATTGGCTTCACCATAGACTTTCCAAGGCTCATTTGTAGAACCTGCAAAGATCACAGTCTTTTCAAGTTTCTGTTCCACAACTCTCTCTTTACACTTATCAAAATATTCTTTATCACTTGCAGAGCCATATAAACGAAATTCTACTTCTGGAAAATCTTTAGAAACTGTTGCAGCTGCTTCTATCAGATCTAGAGTTCCTTTAAGAGGAAATATAAGACCTACATTTGTAACTACTGGTTTTGAGATTGAAGGACGGTTTAATGGAGGCTGAAACTTGTCTGGGTCTACTCCATTATAGATAACTTTGATCTTTTCTCTGCTTACACCCCACCACTGCTCCCAACGTCTGTTGTATGCACAGACAGGAGAGACTTGGTCAGCAAAATAGTAGTTTAATCTGACAACTATTCCTACAAACTGATAAAGAAACCACCTAACAAAAAATGATTTTACGTGTTTACGCATATTTAGGTACTGCTCGCGCATATAAACACCGTGTTCGGTAAGCAGATAAGGAGTACCTTTTTGAAGTTTTGCTATGATGCAAGGCAGTCCACAAAAGCCAGCAGCAGCAGAATGAACCAAGTCTGTTTCTGGCACTGGAAA
>JAEUQL010000826.1 GCA_016789295.1 Blastocatellia bacterium
TGAAGATATTGCTATTGCACTGTGGCGGTCTTCTAAAATTAGACCAACCGTTGGTACAGTGTGGTTTACTGGAACCAATGTCAGTTTAAGCTCATCAACAGCAAAACAACGGTAAGGCTCAACTACTTCAAACTTTAAACTAGCTCCATTGCTGTTGCTGAAACTGCTGAAATCCGGCCATATGAGGTTGTTGAATATATGATTCTTCAAAGCGTCTATAGTCTCTTCTGTAGAGTAGACAGTTACACATTCCGACATGTCAGAGAAGATATTGTCGAGTAGAAG
The DNA here is from genome assembly GCA_016789295.1 of Blastocatellia bacterium. Classification (GTDB taxonomy): domain Bacteria; phylum Acidobacteriota; class Blastocatellia; order Chloracidobacteriales; family JADJPF01; genus JAEUQL01. The sequence goes on from JAEUQL010000826.1 coordinate 286, forward strand.
CGGAAGACCAACGTGGTGATCAAGGTGAGAATGAGTAATGACTACTTTTCGAATTAGAAGTTGGCTTAAACGATTGATCCCAAGCACCAAAGAACCGGCATCAATAGCCATACTGTCGTTGATGATAAAAGAAGTTAGATACTGTCCTCTTGGATCACCCACTCCACCACTGGGCAGCAGTCTTACTCTCATGCTTTTCTACCGCAACTTTATGAAGAGACAAATTTTGATCTTACTGCAATGCTCTATATCCTAGCTATCTTATTCTATTTACTTACAGCTTGCAACTTGCCTTCTGTAAACTCTGGCAAGACCACTTTCTTAATCTCCACTAATCCGGTTCCTGTAGATGATATACATGCAAAGAGAAAATACCAGACCTGCTGCAAAGTAGACCCACACATCCAGTTTGTGGAGTGCAAAACCATTCTCTGCCAACACGATTGTCAGTGCATTGTTTCCAGCATGTGCAACCATACCTGGAAATATAGACCCTGTCATCACAAGTATACCCGAAAGAACTACACCTAAAAAACCTGTTGGAATAATTCTAAAAAGTTGAAAATGGAAAAGGCCAAAGACAAGTCCAACCACTAACACAAGCACTATGGGCTTGAAACGCTTTCGTAGGCCATAAAGCAGAAGTCCCCTAAATGCTATCTCTTCACACACTGCAGGAAGTAATGCTATCAGTAGATAGAGCTGCCATCGTGGTATCTCATTTACCATTATCTGGCTCCCAAACTGCTCTAAAGCCTGTGGTGGAACTGGAAAGACAAGGTTGGCCAAACGGAAAACTCCAACACCTAAAAGTTGTCCTGCCGGAACAACAAGAATTACTGCTACCCAAGTCGATAGGTTTACTGACTTTAACGAAAGTGCCCGCTTCGGATCTAGCCTATATCTCCATATGATAAAAATCGGAACAGCTAAAAAGATAAACAACTGATTGAAAAGAAGTTGCCTCTGCAGTGTAGCCAGTACTTCAAGGTTTGAACCAGCAGCAAACAGCAGTGCCCACATCACTAAATACCACTGTAATACATGCCTAGAAAATCTTGCCTGCCCATCCTGTGCTTCATCTATTGTGGTCTCATTTTGTGTAATCAACCGCTCTTCACTTAGCGTTTTAGCAGAACTACGAATAGCAATAACTGCATAAATAGTCATCACAATAAATGTAAGTGTTATCATTAGCCAATCGTGCTTCCCAACCAATACCTCTCTTACAGCTACACTCACATTTGCTATCGGAACAAGAAATATTGCTGAACGCAAAGAAACACCTGGCAATAAAGAGGCCGAAGCAGGTAGTAGACTCAAAAGATATACAGGAAAAAAATAGAGCTGCGCTTCTTTGTAAGATTTTG
>JAEUQL010000827.1 GCA_016789295.1 Blastocatellia bacterium
ACATCTAAACCTAAGTTTGAAGGAGGAGTTTATGGAAGTTGCCAACCGTTGGGTACTAAAAGGTATTGAACAAGGTAAGGAAGAAGGTAAAAAAGAAGGTAAGAAGGAAGGCAAACTAGAATTAATCTTGAAGCTGTTGCATAAGAGATTCGGTTCTGTACCAAAAGAAATAGAAGAAAGTGTAAAGAAGCTGAAACTTGATGGTCTTGAATCTCTTGCCGAAGCTATCTTTGACTTTGCCAACATCGATGATGTGAAAGTTTGGCTCAGAAAGTAGTAGCTTAAGACTAAAGATTGCAGCCACACAATGTGGCTGCTTCAAAATTCTTAAAGCTTTATAACTATTTTCCCAAAATGGCCTGCAGATGCCATGTAATTGAAAGCTTCCTTCGTTTCTCCAAAAGAAAAAACTTTGTCGATTACTGGTTTCAACTTGTTGACTGAAACCGCCCTGTTCATATCTTCAAAAGTCTCACGGCTGCCAACTATTATTCCTTGTATTCTAACGTTTTGCATCAATATTGGTATCAGATTGACCTCTGTTGCTAAACCGCTCAGTATGCCAATAACACTTATCTGCCCTGCAAACTTGATCGATTTGAGCGACCTGTCGAAAGTTCCTGCACCACCTACTTCAACAATATGATCTACACCTTCTCCACCGGTAATTTCTCTGACACGCTTCTCCCAACTTGGGGTTGAGTGATAGTTGATAAGCTCGTCTGCACCAAGTTCTTTAGCTTTTTGAAGCTTTTCATCACTACTAGAAGTCACTATAACTTTGGCTCCCATGAGCTTTGCAAACTGCAAGGCAAAGATAGAAACTCCACCAGTTCCTTGAACAAGTACAGTTTCACCAGCCTTTAACTGTCCATAAGTTACTAAAGCACTCCAAGCAGTTACAGCAGCACAAGGTAAAGTAGCAGCTTCTTCATCCGTTAGATGCTCAGGAACGTGCACAACGCCATCCTCATGAAGTAAAGCATACTCTGCAAGCATCCCATCCAGTGGCCCACCAAGCGTAGTTACCATTTTTGCTTTTGTAGGATTTCCACTAACCCATTTTTGGGCAAAGATTCCAGCTACGCGGTCTCCAACTTTTACACGGCTAACACCTTCTCCAATAGCAACAACTTCACCTACACCATCAGAAAGAGGGATCAAAGGGAGTTTCTGCTTTGGGTTGTAGAGTCCTTGAACCGTAAGTAAATCACGGTAGTTTAGGGATGTAGCTTTAACCTTGACAACTATGTTGCCGTGAGAAGGTGTAGGCTCTTCTCTTTCAGCTATCTTTAAAGAATCAATTCCAAACTTCTCCTGAATTTCAATTACCTTCATTAACTTTTCTCCAAAATATGTTGTCGGTGTGGCTCTTTGAAAACCACCCACTCTGTTTAGCTTTTCACAATCAAATAAGGTAAAAATATAGCTCAAAAGCAATTTCTACAAAGGCTGTTTAGATGGAAGCAAGCAGAGTAAATGAATTAACAGAAATATTACAGACAGCTATTTCGCCTGTAGTGATGATTTCAGGCGTTGGACTACTAGTAATGTCTTTAACAAACAGATTAGCAAGAACTACTGATAGAGCAAGAGCACTATCAAAAGATATAAAAGAGTCTAGAAACATCAATGTTGAAAGTTTAATT
>JAEUQL010000828.1 GCA_016789295.1 Blastocatellia bacterium
AAGAAAAGACTAGCAGTAGTTTCAAAAATTTTTCTGAAAAATGAGGTTTAGTAATGGAGAGCGAAGAAACACTCGACAATCTCTATGACATAGCAGTGATAGGTATGGCAGGTCGTTTCCCAAAAGCAAAAAATATTGAGCAGTTTTGGGAAAATCTTAAAAACGGTGTTGAAGGTATCAGCTTCTTTTCTGATGAAGAGCTTATAGCTAGTGGTATAAGTGAAGAAACATTAAAAGCCCCAAACTATGTCAAAGCCAAGGGTTGGTTAGATGATATAGAGATGTTTGATGCTAGCTTCTTTGGTTATAGTCCTAAAGAGGCTGAAATTATGGATCCTCAGCACAGGTTCCTTTTAGAAGTTGCATGGGAAGTTTTGGAAAATGCTGGCTACGACCCAGCAAGGTACACAGGGGCTATTGCTGTCTATGCTGGTTTGAGTACAAGTAGCTACATACTTGGCCTCTATTCTGATCCTAAATTGATGGAATCTGCTGATATTTTTCAAGTATCGGTTGGTAATGATAGAGACCATGCCCCAACACATGTTTCTTACAAGTTTAATCTTAAAGGCCCAAGTATAAATGTACAAACAGCTTGTTCAACTTCTCTAGTTGCAGTTCATCTGGCTTGTCAGAGCTTACTCACTAGGCAATGCGACATGGCAATAGTTGGGGGTGTTTCCATAGGGGATCTAAAAAAGAGTGGATATTGGTACACAGAAGGAAGTATCTATTCACCAGATGGACACTGCAGGGCATTTGATGAAAAAGGAGCAGGTACTCTAGGTGGAAGTGGTGTTGGGCTAGTTCTATTGAAACGTATGCAGGAAGCTTTGCAAGATGGTGATTCCATACGTGCGGTGATCAAAGGCTCTGCAATAAATAATGATGGATCATTAAAAGTTGGTTACACCGCACCAAGTGTTGAAGGTCAAGCAGAAGTAATTGAAGAGGCTTTAGCTGTTGCTGGTGTTGAGCCAGAAACAGTCACTTATGTTGAAGCTCACGGTACAGCAACAAATTTGGGTGATCCTATAGAAGTTGCAGCACTTACAAAGTCTTTCCGAAAGAGTACAGACAAGAAAGGTTTCTGCGGTCTTGGTTCTGTAAAGTCGAATATAGGCCATCTGGATGTTGCAGCAGGGGTAACAGGTCTGATAAAGACTATACTTTCACTTGAGAAGAAGATGTTGCCACCAAGCTTACACTTTCAGCAGCCAAACTCCAAGATAGATTTCGAGCATAGCCCTTTTTATGTCAACTCTTCTCTTAAAGAGTGGAAAAGAGATATTTTTCCACGGCGTGCGGGAGTAAGTTCGTTTGGCATAGGTGGAACTAATGCACACGTAATTGTTGAAGAAGCCCCAGAAATTCGCTCTTCATCTTCGCAAAGAAGGCTACATATATTGCCAATTTCGGCTAAACACCCTGATGCACTTGAACAGGCTACATCAAACTTAGCAGCACACTTAAAAGTGCATAAAGAACAGAATTTGGCAGATGTTGCTCATACGTTACAAGTAGGTCGTCAAGCTTTCAGATATCGCAAATATCTTCTCTGTAGCAGCACTCAAGAAGCTATATCTATTTTGGAAGGGGCAGGTCAAGTTTTTGCTTCATCGCCAAAAACGGTAAATCCATCCACAG
>JAEUQL010000829.1 GCA_016789295.1 Blastocatellia bacterium
TCACAGAATCGCCTTCGTAAAGCTCTCCAACTATTGCTTTTACGATTTTTTGTAAAACTTCTACCTCAGATCTCAAAGTTTGACTGTTGTCAACCAAGATCACAACATAAGAACCTGTGCGGTCAGCCCTCAAATAGTCTATCTGTTGCTGAATGCTGGCATCAAAAAGTAGCAGCCGCTCTTTATCTATATTTATGTTTTCTTGACCGTCTTGATGATGAACTACAACATTTAAGACTACATTTTTATCTATAGTCGTTGGTGCATTTCCTGATTGGGCAATTGAAGCAGGTAGAAATAGCACTAAAGTTGTTACAAACAGAAGAAGCAAAAAAATAGAAGCTCTTTTCATAAACTCACCCTTTTACTGTTCTTATCTGGAAGTAGTTCAAGATAAGATAGATAAGGTCTAGTCCTATACCAATGATAAAGCCAAAGGTGAGTATTGAAAACCAGTTAAAACTCTTGCCTGAATTTGTTGATTGAGCAAGATAGACCTGCCAAGTTGAATCAGCCATGCGACCTTCGGCAGCCGCGACAGGGTCTGCTGCTGAAGGAAGATAGAAGAGCATTTCACGAACAGTTGGAGCATTGGATGAAGTTGTTTCATTTAGCCTAACTACAAGTTTGCGTTGTCCATCGAAGTAGGTGGCTTTGAGTATATCTTGGCTGCGATCAAGTACTTTCTGGCCAAGGCTCTCCTTAAATTCAAGCTGGCCATTTGAGAGCTGTAAACGTATCTCTGGATGCCTGTCTGCGTTTGCACCTACTGGCTTGAGTATCCAATTGAACGACAGTTCTATTGGAAAGAGTGCCAAGCTTGGGTCTTCTTTGTATACATTTTCTCCTCTGGGACACCAAAAACCTTGTATTTTTGCCTTCTCTTTCTGTTCGCTCTGCAGCTTTGTTACCTCTTGGCTAGCAACTTCAGCCGTTATCTCGTCTCTGCGTATGAACTGAACACCAGTTCCAGTGTTTAGCCAAGCTTCAAGGTCACCAACTCCATCAGAAGATTTTTTGCTGTCAAGGCTGCTTACTTCTACACAACCGTTCTGCTGCAGAAGCGCAAACTTTGTTGAATCTGGTTTTCCAAAAGGAGAAAATAGCACTCCAAGAATAACAACCATCACAAGAAGCACCACCAATGCAACTTTACGATACTGTGTGAGAGTGTTTAGCTTTTCCAGCTTCTTCGGGTCTATCTTTGAGCCTTTACTGCTTTTCTGCTCGGTAATGTTGCTGGTGCTACTATTTCTGCCACTACGTTCAGCATCTTGAAAAGCTTTCTGTGGTAATGGGTGTGTCTTTTCCAGCATAGATGAGTTGGAAAGCTGTGAAGTAGCAGAGGGTGGTGTTGAGATAGGTTTACTCAACAGTTGGCTGGGTAACTGCTTCAATTGGCCTGTCTGCCCTTGCTTACTCTGTTCACTCTGTGGTTGAACGGGTGGAATATTTCTTGTGGCAGAGTTTGAAGGTTGTGGTGCAAGGTTTCTAGTAGTCCCTGAAGAAGGGGCAGCAAGGTTTTTGGTGGTTACCGCCTTGGGTTCTAAGAGTGCTTCTAAAGGTCTTGTGGCGGCTGGATCGCCCAAACTAAGTGCTGCAGTTGGAATGGGAGTAGGAACTTCATAACCAAGCTTCAAAAG
>JAEUQL010000082.1 GCA_016789295.1 Blastocatellia bacterium
TTCTACTAATTAGCTTGGCATTCTCTATAGCAAAAGCCATCTGCCAAGCTACAGCCATCAACAACTGTTTGTCTTCTTTAGAAAATGGTAGGTCTGCCAGTCTTGGGCCTAGAGAGATAAACCCTAAAAGCTCCTCTTTTGTCATCAAAGGTAGTAGTAGAGTCGAACCTAGCGATTGTAGCGTTTGACTCTCTTTACGACGTGCCTCTACTTCCGCAGGACTAAGAGCCAGCATGGCTCTATCCCAAACTTCATAGTCTTCAAAATCTATTTTTAAAGGAATAGAGAGGTTCTGCATTCTCCTTACTACAAAAGAGTCTTTAGAGAGTTTCAAAGGCTTTATCTCTTCACTCTGCACTACTTCGGCAGGTCTTCCATCGCTGGTGTATGAGCAGGATACTCGTGCAATGTAGTCACCCTGAAGGTCATCTTTTAAGAAGATAGTCACATTTTCTGTATGTAGTGCATCTTGGATCTTTGTAGCTGCTAGTTCAACTATCTGTTCAGTTTTGGCTACATCTCGCACAGCCTGCCCAAGCTCGGTCAATATCTTCTGTGAGTCGTAAGATTCGCGAAAGAAAGCTTTATCTATTGTGGGCATGATGCGTTGATTGAGCCAGCGTATGCTAAAGACGAGAAAGACTGTAGTAGCTACAGTAGCTAATATATAAGGTCTAACACCAATCACTTCTATTACTGCAAATCTACTGCCTGTTAATAAAAAGCTTAAAAGTCCAAGTAGTAGAAAAGCTTCAATAACAATAAAGCCTCTAGAAACAAAAAGATATCTGACACCTCTGCGTATAATGACACTGACAGGAATTACTTGGTGTCTAATGACTGCATAGGCAAAAGAGAGTGGGATAAGAGGGATGGTGATAACCGAGAGTACTCCTACAAACTCAAGGAAAGGTCGCCACTGAGGAAGGACAGGCTCAAAAGGATAAAGAAAACCTAAAACTATTACAAAGCCTTGCAAAATGAGCCAAGGAAGAATACCAACTACTGTGCCTGTTAAAACAACCTTCATCTTTCTTTGGCCGAGTAGGTCAGAGTTGATGTAGTTGATCAGAAGGAAAAGTAGTGCTGCAACCATGTATGCAAAGCCTGTAAAACTGACCATAGAGACCAGCAGCCAGTGTTTCTCCATAACTTGTGGGATCATTGCTGGTGCTACTACAAGAAGAATGTTTCCATAAGTTACTAGGGGTAATATAAAGAGAAAGTAAGGAAAATAGAGGTAGTACTCAAATTTTGGAATCTTTCTTAAAAGTTTCTTCACTGCACCTTGAGGTTCAGGAAAGATAAGAAATATGTGGGCTATTATGGGAAAAGCTAAAGAGGTGAGAGAATTTACCAGCAATAGAAACAAGTAGAACCATCTTGGAAAGACGGAGAAGTTTTCAAATGCTTCAGGAACGCCAAAAAGACCAAAACCTATTGCTACCAGAAGAGCTTTCTTGTCTTTTGGTTTCAAGAGAAACAGTAAGAGAGCACAGACAAGAAAGATTGCTGGAATAACCACACGCTGGGCAAGCCTTAGCAGAAAAGCCCCTATCGGGACAGATACTTTTGCAATAGTGTATTCTTTAAGTTCTCCACTGCGTTCAACTACTACTTTATAGGAACTGCCTGTTTCAACTTTACTCATCAGTTCTATAAACTGGCTTATGCCTTTAACCTGCATACCGTTTATAGAAACAACTTTATCTTTTGGCTCAAGCATAGAAGCGGCTGGGCTGTCAGAACCAACTTCAGAGATAAGTAACTGCTCTCCATAAGAATAGACAAACCATCCTCTATAACTTTTTATCAACCCTACCGACTGATAGACGTTGGCTCCGGCATAGAGAAAGACTACAGCAAAAAAGAACCATATTAGAAAAACTTGAACCTTTTTCATGCAACTAGTTTTGAACTGCCTTTAGCTTTTTTTACAGAAGACTAATTCTATTCTGAAATATGTCACACTACAAAGGTGAAAAGTTTATTTTGATAGCTAGTTATAGTGATTAATAATTTCTTGTAGGAGTACTCAAGTACTTTGAGTCATTGCCAACATAATAGATCCACAAAGTTCCATAAGGAGTGTCAGATATTTCTGCAATCAAGCTGTATTTGCGTGCAGGATTGGCCGTTTTGTCTGCTATTTCAAGAAACTTGCGACGTTCTCTCTTACCTGTAATTACAAGGTACTGCTCTTGGGCAAACTCTCCTTTCAAAATCTGTTTTGTCAAAGGTCGAGAAAAAGCTCTGAAATCTTCCCTTTGATAAAAGAGATACCAATGTTTGGCACTTGCTACTGGTACAAGATCGTTACTGACAAGCTGACTAAAAATCGTAGCCATACGATTGATGTTGTCAGGTTGAAGCCTGACTACATACTTTCTGTACTTGAGAACCAAAATCAGAGCACTATTGAGGTAATAGAAGCTGACTGAAAGAGTTAAAACTGCCACAGCTACTCTCAAAAGCTTTGCTAGATGGGTGACTTTCCAAGTTGAAATAAGCCAAGCGATGGTAAGGTAGAAGAGCATACCTACCGCCAAAGCAAACCAAGTAGTTAAATGTGGCAAATAAGCGTGTGTCTTGTTAGTAACTTCTGTAGCAAAAAAGAGCGGTGGCCAGATCAGTACTACAAGCAGGTGTCCATAGGGCGATAGTGACTCTTTTTTGTAAAGTTTGTAGATAGCAACAGCAAGTAGTAGTAACAGAGCCGCAATTGTCAAATAGTAGAAGACTGTAACAGCGTGATTTTCTGTCTGAAACATTACGCCATATTGCCAATTGTTATATCTTTTTGACTCACCCATGAAGTTCAGTTGTAAGCCTTCCCACGTTAAACCTTTTTCACGTCCTGGGGTGAATAGCCTCCATTGAGCAATGTATATATCACGTTTGTAGTAGCAATAGAGCGAGTAAGGCAGCATCAGAAGTGAAAACCCAGCAGCAACCAACCAAGCTTGCCTGCTCCATATAGCCCTCACTCCATAATCGATTAGTAGCCAGAAGCCAAGAAGTACTGCTATGTGTGCACCGTTCAGATGAGAAAGCATCGACATAGCTGCACAGAAGCCAGATAACAACCAATAAAGTTGTTCTTTGTCGCGCTTTTTGGCTAAGAGATAAAATGCTACAGAGGTAAGCGAGAAGAAGAGCGAAGCAAAATCGTTTCTTAAAAACCTGCTACTTGTAAAATAGTTATTGTCAAAGACTAAAAGCAGAACAGCAACTACACCAACAAAACTTCCCTTCTTTCCCCATTCTTGACCAATCCAGAAGACTAGCAGTAAGACGCCTAGACTGAGAGTAAGGTTGAAAAGTCTAGCCTGTGTCATTCCAAAGCCGAAGAGTTTGAACCAGCCAGCTAGTAAGTAGGTAAAGACAGGGTCAGTTAAAACCAGTTCTCCAATGCTTGCGCCACGATGTCGAAACATTGGCATTGCCATGCGGCCATCTTTCAGAACCTCATATGCAGGCTGCATTAACCAAGCTTCGTCTTTCCAAGGTTCCGGATAAAATCCTATCTTCTGTGCTGCTAGATAGAAAAATCCTACCAAAAGCAACAGAAAAACCCCTATTTCTAGCTGCTTAATGTTGTTTCTGCAAAAATCTACTGCTGAATAGAACAGGTTACTCTCAGAATGGTGTTTTTCCATCAACTACCAGTCAATCTCTTTATCCTTATCTACATACTCTCTTCTTGTCTCAACTATCTTGCCACTTTTTAGCTCTTTGATGATCCGTTCGTATTTACCCCTCTTTTCTATATAAGACTCTTCTATTTGGCCACTAACAAACAAGTTTCCATCTTCGGCTATTTTATAGAAAGTAATAAAAGTTACTCCGCCGCTACCATACGAAGTTGATTTGAGAGTCTTTGTTACAGCCTTAACAGCCAAGTTTTGAAGCTTTGATATCTCTTGATTGAACTCAAACTTTTCTGTCTTGGGGTTGTAGAGCCAACACTTCCAAATCTCATTGTTGACTTCAGAGACCATCTTTAGCCTTATATCGTTATATTCATCAAAGTTCATATCCTGATTAGTGGAAAAGAAACTATCGGTCTTCATACCTTTGCTGATAAGTGTATTGCCCTCATTCTCAGTGTTGATCTTTTGCAGAAGTTTTCCTTCTTTGTAGACTTCTATCTTGGCTACAAAGCCATCACCACCAATCAATTTGAAGTTGAAAGCTGGCAAAGAGGCAGCTATCTTGCCTTCTACACTCACACCTTCACTAAAATCGATATAGTCATCACCATCATTGCTTTCGTCTAATGGTGGAGCTTTTGCACCACCATCAAGTTTTGGCTGCTTTGCGTTATCAGTCGCAGCAGGTGAACTTTTCTGAGCTTTGTCTGGCGATGAAGGTTTTTGATCGCAATAGGAGAATATAAGTAGCAAACAGACAAAAAGTTTCAGATACATAAAGCCTCCAAGGTCAAAAAGTTTTATAGGTTCCTAATACGATTTTCAAGCTCATTAACTTCATCACAAAGCTGCTTGATGCGGGCGTATTGTTTAGCTGCCTCTTCACCTAATGTCTTACGCCCTCCACCAAGCCCAGACTCAAGCTTACGCTCTTTTACTATTGGTTTGAAAAATTTCTCTTTTGGATCTCTTTCCTGTCTTACTTCTTTCCATTTTATGCTTTTTGGCAAAGTTAGCCCTGCTAACAACCAAACTTCTATCTCTTGCCAAGCATTTTCTGCAAAGAATGAATACGGTCTATTTTCTAAGAAAGCCTTGTTTGTAGCTCTATTTTCAAGATTCTTCAAAGACTCTTTTCTACCATCTTCACAGTCTTTATCTACACAAAGAAGAAAAAGATTTACCATTCTATAACTGTCAATGATGGGCTCTATTTTTTCCCATTTCAAAGCTTCGGTTACGCCCCCAAGCAATGGATTTCGGCAAATTTCTACTTTAGCAGTCTCTTTCCCTAAACTCTTCATCATAGCGTTGACTATCGGCTTGAGAATATATTGATCATTTCGAAAATCTTCAGGAATAACTAAAACGTTCACCCACTCTTTACCCCTTCTTATTTAATCCTCAAGAAAATAGACCACATCTTCAAACCAGCCAGAGTAGTGTAGATCACCCAAATTCTGCTTCTCTAAAACCTTGTCTATTTCAGCAATATCCTGTATTCGCTTGATGCGTGAATCTGGATGATTTGGCAAGCGATAGAGCAAAGAGGCATTATTCCTAGTCTCACGGCTTGCTAGTCTGAGTATTTCAGGAGAATGTGTGGTAGAAACTATCTGAATGTTTTTTTGAGTCGCCTGTTTTTCTATAAGCTCAAGCATCAAGTGCATACGTGATGGATGAATACCATTCTCTAGCTCTTCAAAGAAATAGAACCGAGCTGGCCTAGTACCGAGTAAAGCAGCTATTGTTGCCAAAAAACGTACAGTCCCATCAGATGCACTGTAGGCTGAAGTTCTCTGTCCATTCTCTTCCACTAGGGTAACTAAAACTTTTCCAGTCTGGTCAAAAACGAACTCGAAATCTACAGCATCCATTGGAGTAAGCTCTCTGACCCAATCGATCAGTATCTTTTTTCTATTTTCGTCCTCACAAATGTTGTACAAAACAGAAGAGAGATTTTCCCCTCTATCTCCTAGTATATCCTGTCCTGGAAATGAAGGACGGCGCATTGCATCTGGGCTGAAATCGAGAAAGCGAAAAGAGCCAAAAAAGTCAACAACTTCTATTGATACTAAGGCTAAAGGACCTCCTATAAAGATTTTAGGCCAAAATGAAAGGGTTGGAAACCATGGAAAAAAGTTTCGAAACCTGTCAAGTTCACCCAAAACACTTTCTTCTGAAACATCAAATAAAACCTTTTCTGCAGTAGTCAGTTTTTCAGCGATTACACGAGAGGGTTTATCATAATGCCCAACTTCTACTTCAATTCTATAGGTTACAACTTCATCAAAACTACGCTTAGCCCGAAAACGCTTAAGCTGAGGCATTTCCTTAATTTCAAGCTCTACCTCAAGAGCAAAAGTATTAGCCTGTTGGAACGCTATCTCTTTTGTTCCTCCTCTAATACCTCGCCATTGTAGTATTCCTGCTTCACTCCATTTCTCACCAATTATTTCTGCAACAGAGTAGCCTCTGGAGATTCCATGCAGAAACCTTAAGGCATCACAGATGTTGCTTTTGCCCGAAGCATTCACGCCTATCAGCAAAGTAAATGGGCTGAGCAACAACTCGGCTTCCTTAAACCCTTTAAATCGTTCTAGCTTGAGTCTTTTCAGCATTAAACAACTTCTACCATTTCTTCACTACTGTTGTCTTTGCCCTCTTGATCCGCTTTTGACATCACGCTCTCAACGTGCATCAGTGCTGCTGTCAATGCACGGCGTAGCTCCTCAAGCTCTACATTCGAACGGCGAAACTTTATCTCTAAAGCAAACTCTTTTTCGGGTGATTGGAACTTGTACTGGAAAGGTTTCTGCCGAGAAGCTGGCTTTGGTTTGGCTACCTTGCGTACTTGGTCGCGAGTCAGCCCTTGACTGCTGATTCGGTCGATGAGAGCACGCATAGCATCGATGCTTGGCTGTCTAACTATCTGTAATAACATAGCTTTAGAGGTAATGTCGGCCAGCCGACATAGCTCTTTTATCTCTGCTGGCATGCTGCAAAGCGAGAGTGATTCGGTCACCGAAGAGCGCGACTTCCCAATCTTTTTGGCTATCTCTTCGTGAGTGTAGCCAAAACGGTCTGCAAGAGCCTGCAGACCTTCTGCCTCTTCAAATGGCGTTAGGTCTTTGCGCTGCAAATTTTCTATAAGTGCTATTTCGGCGACTGCTTGGTCGTCTACGTCCATCTCTATGCAAGGCATCTCTTCTAGCCCGGCCAGCAAGCTTGCACGATAGCGACGTTCACCAGAGATTATCATAAAGCGGCCACCTACTTCCGAAGGCCGAACCAGTATCGGTTCAAGCACCCCTTTTTCGCGTATCGAGGCAGCTAGTTCCGTCAAGTCTCCTATCTCCATGCGTGGTTGTTGAGAGTTTGGCTCCAATCTGTCTATGGGAATCATTCTCCCTATAGGAGCACCAGAGCGCGAAGCAAGTTCTTCAACAAAATGTACATCGTGGCGCATCTTCAAAGTTGATGGAAGTCCTCGTTTAGTATTCATAAATGTCTACCATTCTGTTCAACTCTGCGTAGAATCTCTTCACAGAGGTTACCATACTCAACTGCTCCACTCGATTGTGGTGCAAACGAATAGATAGGTTCTTTGTAAGCTGGACTCTCTTCTAGCCTAACCGATTTGGTTATCACGCTATCAAAAACTTTGTCGCCAAAGACACGACATATCTGCTCGTGTATGTCTCTGGCAAGAGTAGTCCGTTTGTCGTGTAGTGTGACAACCACACCTAGCACTTGGATGTTTGGGTTTGGTCGTGCTTTCACCTTCTCTATTGTCTCCAAGAGATCGTCGGCTCCTTCGAGCGCGAAGTAAGAAGACTGGATAGGGACTATAAGGTGTGTTGACGCTACAAGAGCATTTACAGTAATCAGTCCAAGGGTTGGTGGAGTATCGATAATGATGAAATCGAACTCACCCTTGATAGGGTCGAGTCGGTCTTTGAGCCTAAAAGGTGCGTCAAACTCTCCTACAAGTTTTCCTTCAAGTTTTGCTAGATTGATGCGAGCTGGAAGCATCTTTAGATTGTTTATCTTGGTCTGTAGCATCACTTCAGAGATATGGAGTTTGGAATCGATCAGAAAGTCATACATAGAAGAGTTGACTTCTGAAAGGTCAAAATAGGAGAGTGTGCTGTTGGCTTGTGGATCAAGGTCTATGAGGAGTACTCGTTTACCACGATTTGCAAGTCCTGCAGCAAGGTTTATTGCCGTTGTGGTCTTGCCTACTCCTCCTTTCTGATTAGCTACGGTCAATACTAATGAATGATGGTTGTTCATTTAAAAAACTCAGTGAGTTGTAAAATTCTGAGCGGCTGGCATTATAGCACAGTCGTCAAACTAGCCTTCTCTGTGTGAAACAAGTCTGTAGAGTGTTAGTTCCAAACTGATATCGAGACGATGGGCTTACATCTTGTACTTGTTGACATCACTGTCGTCTATCTCATCAGGCCATTCTATCTCTTCGTCATCATCATCATCGTCGGTGTCGATCTCGGCTTCACCTGCAGCTTTTTCAACTACCGTGCTACGAGAGTTTTTGATCACATCCTCGTTAACAAAGATTGGGCAGTCAGCACGCAAAGCCAGTGCTATTGCATCCGAAGGACGAGCATCGAGAAAAATGGTCTTACCATTTAGGTTAATTTCAATGATTGCATAGAATGTATTGTCTACCAGATCGGTAACAATTATCCGTTCAACTATCGCTCCCATCTGATTGATCACATTTTTGAGCAGGTCGTGAGTCATTGGCCGCTGTGGTGCTACTTTCTCAATCTCAAGGGCTATTGCATTGGCTTCATATGCTCCAACCCATATTGGAAGCATGGTTTCACTATTGACATCCTTCAAAATAACTATTGGAGTGTTTGCTGTAGGATCGATCATCAAACCGCGAATCTTCATCTCTATTTCCATAACTCTCTCCATTCTATAGCTCTACAGCGTAGACTTAAGCATTTATCAATTCACCCAGCAAGCTGTTTGGAGTTGTTGCTGTAATCTTTACGCGAGCCAATTTTCCTATTAACGAATTGGGAGCAGCAAAATTGACTACTTTGTTGCAAGGCGTGTGTCCTGTCAAACTTCCTTCACCTTTCGCAGCAGTACCCTCTACAAGTACCTCTACTTCACGGCCAAGATAACGGGCAAAACGCGACTTCTGTACTTCTGCCTGCACCTCTTGCAGCCTGATCAGCCTCTCCGATTTTACCTCTTCTGCAACGTTGTCCTTACGTTTTGCCGCATGAGTATTTGGGCGCGGCGAATATTTGAACATATAGAGTCCATCATACTCGACCTCTCGAACCAACGAAAGGGTTTCCTCAAAATCTGCATCCGTCTCACCTGGATAACCTACAATCATATCACCCGTGATCGATATATCACGTTTAGCATTTTTGATAGCAGCTACCTTGCTAAGATAATCTTCGCGTGTGTATTCACGCCTCATCAGACCAAGTACTCTGGTCGAGCCTGACTGTGCCGGCAAGTGCACCCATGGACAGAGATTATTATACTGATCCATTACCTCAACTATCTGCTCATTAAAGTCTCTTGGGTGTGAAGTAGTGTATTTGATCCTTGCTGCACCTGAATACTTGGCCATAAGCTCAAGCAAGATAACAAAAGCCGACTTGTCGGCTCTCACAAGAGTTGCATCTTCAATCCCTTCAAAACTACCTCGATAAGAGTTTACATTCTGACCTAGTAGCTGTATCTCATAGTAGCCACGTTCGACAAGCCCTTGTGCTTCTTCGAGTATGCGCTTTGCTGAACGCGAACGCTCACGCCCTCTTGTAAAAGGTACAATGCAGAAACTACAGAAGTTGTCACAGCCTTCTATTATCGTAATAAACGCTAAGTTTGGGGTCTGGTGGTCAGATGGAGCTATCTCCAAAAACTCTGCTTCTTTGGTCTGACGTATATCTATAGCTCGCGGAAAACCACTATCTATCTGCCCTATCAACTCTGGAAGACTTGAAATCGAATGGGTTCCAATAACAAGCTTTACGTCCGGAGCTTTTTTGAAGATCTTCTCTGCTTCGGCTTGAGCTACACACCCCATAACCCCGATGATAGGAGCAGGTTTGACACTTGGCTTTTTCTTGCTGCGCCTACCTCTATTTTTTAAATCGCCAACCCGGCTGTAGACTTTCTGCTGTGGCTTCTCTCGCACCATACAAGTGTTTAGCAGCACCAAGTCTGCATCGTCTGCTGCAGCTACCTGTTGGTAGCCCATGCCAGAGAGCACAGCCGCAGCCTTCTCTGTGTCGTGAACGTTCATCTGACAGCCATAAGTCTCAATAAAGAACTTCCTTGCAGCCTCTGTAGCTACTGTAGTTACTGGCTTGATATGCTGTCCTCTTTTGAAGTTTAACTGATAAAGCATAGTCTCCATAGTTCAAGATAAACCCTTTATTATCAATCTTTTTCAAAATATGTCGGCCAGCCGACATACTACATATTGAAAAGCAGTTCGTGAGCGTGCCGACGGGTCAAGTCTGTTATCTGTGACCCTCCTATCATTCGGGCAAGCTCTTCGATGCGTCCTGTCTGGTCGAGTCTTGCTACAAATACTTCTGTTCTGTCGTCGATTATACGCTTACCAACCGAGTGATGAACATCAGCAAAACGCGCTATCTGTGCCTGATGTGTCACACAAAGCACTTGATTGGAGGATGCAAGACGCTTGAGCCTCTGACCAACAGACTCCGCCACTCTGCCACCTATTCCAACATCGACTTCATCAAAGACGAGTGTTCGTGGATACTCGGTGGGTGCAGTAATGGTCTTTAGTGCTAGACAGAGGCGCGATATCTCACCTCCTGAAGCAATCTTTGCAAGCGGCTTCATCTCTTCACCAGGATTTGGCGAAACGTAAAATTCTACTGTATCTATTCCTCGCTCTTCTGCAAAGACTGGTGAAGCATAATCGAAGCCTTCAGACCTGTTTTTGTCCATAAAATTGATGACAAACTGGGTACGCTCCATTGCCAAATGCTTCAATTCACCAATTACTGCCATTTCTAAAGCACGTGCAACTTCACGCCTATTCTGACTAGTTCCTGTTCGTGAGCCTCAATGTTCTGTAGTTGTAATAAACGTTCGCGCATATCTGCTGCTGATTCTATTATCGACTCTACCGAGCCTCCATACTTGCGCTTGAGCCGCTCGATCTCTACTAACCGATCTTCTACTTGCTGAAGTCGTTCGGCTGAAAAATCTAGATTCTCGCTACAGTCACGCAGAAAATATGCAGCATCTTCAATAGAATATCGAGCAGTGCGTAG
>JAEUQL010000830.1 GCA_016789295.1 Blastocatellia bacterium
CAGATCTCGATGCTCTAGTCAGTCGTGCCGAAGCAGCCGAAGAACTCAATCTACCAGCAAAAGCCCTTGAAGATTATGAAAGCTACTTGAAGTTACCTGTAGATCAAGCAAGCAGATCACTGATAGAAAAGAAAGTTACGAAACTTCAAGAAGCTATCAACAACCCTATAAAACCAAAAGCCACATACTACGAAGAGTTCAACAGTTTCCTAAACTCTTATCTACTATCTTTGATAGAAGGAAAGAATGCACAAGATGAATTAAAGCTTGCCGATTCCATAGCAACTTTGATGATGAAAAACACTGGTGATAGAGTTGGAGTAGATCAGGTTGAGTTCTATTCAAAGCTTTCAGTTGATGCTGCAAAAGAGTTGCTGGAAGCACGCCTAGAAACTGAAGAAGTATCAAAAGTCGTTGCAATCGACCACTTCCAAGACTCTATCGACAAACTCTACAAAATAAAAGAAGTATTTGTTAAGCACGGTGCTAACATAGAGACCCAAACGGTAACAGTACTTCTAGCCAAATTTCTCTCAAAAGCCGGTCGTGTTCCAGATGCCAGAGTAGAAGTAGACCAGTGGTTAAAGTTTGCAAAAGATAAATCTTATCTTTTCAACTATGCTCAGCTACTTTTTTGGGATGGCCATGTAAATATCTATGAACGAAAAGAACAAGAAGCCATAAGAAAACTTCAAGAATGTATCGAATTATGTCAGAAACTAGATGCTGAGAAGTTTGTCTTATATCCTTCAATGGTAGCTTCACAAGTTTATGTTGTAAGTGGAGAAAATGAAATAGCTTTGAATGAAAGTATTGAAAGCTTAACAACTAGCTTAAAGTACAAGTTTTCTACTTTTTCTTCCCAACTGCTACAAAATGCTGGATTAGCTTCAGCAGGTCTTGAAAAGCCATACCTTGCAGAAGTTTTTTTGGAAGAAGCTATAAAAATTTGTGAAAAAGAAGGTTTATGGGGATATAGCTCTGTTTTGAAGGCAAACTTGGCAGCGATACTTGCACATCAAGCTAATACAAAAAAAGCTATTGATTTGATTGAAACAGCAAAGATAGATATTGGCAAAACTACAGACTCACTAGCTAAACAGCAACAGCTTATGCAAATAACAAGCTATGAAGGAAAAGTACAAGGGCTGGCTAGAAACTTTGTCAAATCTGAGAATTGTTATAGAACTTTCTTAAGAATGTCTGAACAGTTTGGATACAAAGAACTTTTTGGTATAGGGCAAATTAGAAAAGGATTGGGAGAGGCTCTTCTTGAACAAGGAAGAAAATCAGAGGCATTCAAAGAATTTGAGTCTGCCAGAGAAGAGTTTAGAAAGGCTCAAAAAGGATTACATCCAAAAAACCAGAATCGCTTCTTAGACTACTCGTTCTCAGGAAAAGACATAGAAGAACTAATTAAACTAGTTCAACCCTGATTCACCAAAAGTTCTGGGAACACACATTGTGCCAACAGTACCGCTAAAGCTCTGTTTGATAGCTATAGGCTCGTATTTTGTTAGTTTCTCATCGATGATGTCATAGTACATTAAGAAGTGATTCAAGTTGGCCATCTCTGGTGGTGGAAGATTGTAAACGGTGACTAAATAGTTTGTGTCATATTCGGCTTTGAGTTTTAGAGGTT
>JAEUQL010000831.1 GCA_016789295.1 Blastocatellia bacterium
TATCAACTTTGAGACCTCATCCTCTTTTTGGTCAACACTTGATAGATCGTAGTAAGAAAATATTTCTTCTGATTTATTATCATCAACCCACTGTTTCCACACACCATCAATTTTTTCAAATCTGGCTTGAAGAAGATCGTGATAGCTAAATAACTGTTTAAAGGCTTCTTGCACTAAAGCAAAGTCCTCACCTTCTTTAACTTCAAGCATTATAGATTGATTCCAGTGATGAAAGTCTGCAAGATTCTGTTCAAAAAACCAGTGTTGTACAGGTGTAAGTAGTATCTCTCCTGTTGCTATGGTTGTCTCTTGCCTAACAGATCTTTTTTGAGCAATTTTTGAGAGCTGAATGATGGTTGGGTGTTCAAAAAGTTGATTGGTAGTGAAGTAGATGCCATATTGTCTAGTTTTTGCAATTATCTGTATAGATTGTATTGAATCTCCACCTAGCTCAAAAAAATTATCATTAACTCCTATCTGCTTTATTCCAAGGACTTGCTGCCAAACTGTAGTAATGATCTGTTCTATTTCATTGCTAGGAGCAACATATTCCTCTTGCTTCCAACCAGAATCATTCTCTTCACCAAGCAACAGTTCTAACAACTGCCGTTTTTCTGGTGAAAGTTCATTAATTCTTTTTGACAGATCGTCTAACTCATTTTTTGAAGCACTACTCATAGCATAACTCTCCATAATTCTAATCTGTTTTCTTACATCGACTTTGCACTACGAAGAAGCTTTTTAACTTCTTCATCTGAAAGTTTTTCTATTGTTGCCAAAACTTCAGCAATAGACTTTGGCTTGGTAGGTTTTATAGTCGATAACTGCTTATAATCTAACTTGCCATTTGCACTCAGTGGCATAGCATCTATGACTACAAAGTTGGTGGGAATCATGTAACGAGGAAGTTTCTCGTTACAGTAATTTCTCAGTTCGACAGATGAAATTGTATGACCAGTGTTTGGAACAAGGTAGGCTAAAATCCGCTTTTGACCCTGTTCTTCTGCCACTACAACAGCAGTATCTTTAACTGAAGGGTGACTACTCAAAACTATTTCTATTTCACCAAGCTCTATCCTAAGCCCCCTAATTTTTATTTGATGATCAATGCGACCAAGAAACTCAATATTACCGTCTGGTAGATAGCGTGCTAAATCCCCAGTTTTGTAAAGTCTACTGCCAAGTGTTTTTGAAAATGGATCAGGGATAAATCTGTCGGCTGTCAGACTGGGATTATTTAAATAGCCCCTACCTGGAGCTATTCCACCTATGTAAAGTTCTCCTGTAGATCCAGTTGGAACTGGTTCGAGATACTTGTTAAGAATATAGAGCTTTACGTTAGAGATAGGTTTACCGATTGGAACAGAGGTTGATTGATTATTACAAGCCCAAAAGCTAACATCTACTGCAGCCTCTGTAGGCCCATAAAGGTTATGTAGCTCACTCTGCAGTTTCTTAAAAAACTGATTCTTGAGTTCAGCCGACAAAGCTTCTCCACTACAGATGATTCGACGAAGAGAAGTAAGCTTTTCTACGCCAGCCTCTTCTAAAAAAATACGTAGCATTGAAGGAACAAAGTGTGCCGTAGTAATGCGATGTCTTGTGATCAGTTCAACTAGATATTCTGGATCT
>JAEUQL010000832.1 GCA_016789295.1 Blastocatellia bacterium
CTCCTCTTTGTTTTATTACTGTAACTTCTTGTGTTGGTTGAGAAGTTTCACTATCAAAACCTGGATCGGTTTCTTTCCTTTTCAAATTAGTTTTTTGGGGTTGAATGATTGTAGGGCTTTCAGGTGGTAATTTCTCAAATATTACTTTCTCATAGATATTTGTAGCCTCTTCTGGTTTGAACCCTACAGCCTGACAAAACTCTTGTGCAAACTCTTTTGCTGTTGGCCGTGCCTCTGGCTCTTTTTTTAGTGCACGCATAACAACATCTCCAATACCCTGTGGTAAGTCTGAGTTAAGTATGCTTGGATGTTGAGGCTTCTTCATCATGTGCATCATTGCTATGGACCAGAAACTTTCCCTGTCGGCAGAGTCAAAAGGGACTTGGCCACAAAGCATCTCGTAGACCATTATTCCTAAGCTATAAACATCAGACCGACCATCATAGGGACGTCCGTCTATCCTCTCTGGAGACATATAGATAGGTGTACCTATTAGACTGTTGTTTTCAGTTAAGCTCTGGAGTGTGACTCCAGAATCAACCGAACCCATCAACTTTGCAATTCCAAAATCGACTACCTTTACGATCTCTCTGCCTCCAGACTGATGAAGAAAGATGTTGTCTGGCTTTATGTCTCTGTGGACAATGCCAACACGGTGAGCTTCTTCAAGAGCATCACATACTTGAAAAACTATCTTTGCTGTACGAAGGGGTGTAAGTGTCTTCTGGTGTCGAATTTCAGATGTAAGTGAATGTCCTTCAAGCAGTTCCATTACCAGATAGGCAATACCTGTTTCTGTAATTCCTGAATCGAGAACTGCAACAGCATTTGGATGGTTAATCCGACAAGCAGAAATAGCCTCCATCTGGAAGCGTTCAAGTCCTTCTACAGTCGCATTTCCAGCCGATGGGTGGAATATTTTGACTGCTACAGATCGCTTCATCCCAAGGTGTGTAGCACGATAGACTGCTCCAAAACCACCTGACCCTATTTTATCCTCTAATCTATATTTGTTGTCTAAAACATTGCCAGGTAAGACATTGGAGAGTGCTGAAAATATTCGGTCTACCTTCTTGTATGAAGCAACAAGGTCTTCTTTCGACTTGACCAACGCTTCATGGGCTTTGAAAAGCTCTTTGTGTTTCTCTTCTATCTCTTCTTTCGACTTTTTCAAAGCTTCAACTGTCTCTGCCAGCTCTTCATTCTTCTTGTCAAGTTCAACTGTTCGTTCAGAAACTTTTCTTTCTAACTCTTCATTGAGCTGCCTTAGACGCTGTAACCTCCATCTAATACCACCGTAGATAATTCCAGCAGTAGCAAATAGATAGAGTGTGTAAGCCCAGTAAGTTCTCCATGGTGCAGGTTTTATCAGAAAAGCTACTTCAAGAGGACCAAAGATGTTACCAGCGTGATCTTTTGCCCAAACTTTGAAGGTATAACTGCCTTCACCCAGATTTGTATACTCTTTGTTGCTATCTGCAGTCCATTCTGAAGGCTCTTGGTTGAGGCCAACCAGTTGGGTCTGGTATCGCGTGTCAGCTTCTCTAAAGTAGCTCAGAAGTGTGAAGTCAAAGACTACGTTATTCTGATTGTGTCTGAGAGAGGTTCCA
>JAEUQL010000833.1 GCA_016789295.1 Blastocatellia bacterium
TGAAGCAGCCAGTATTGCAAACAGACCCGACCCTGAACCCAGGTCAAGAAAGCTTTCAAATGGATGTGAAAAGATTTGAGGAGCCAGTAGGTAAGACTGCCCTCCAATGAATGCAGCCGCAGAGCGTGCTGTGCCAAGTGTCGAGATTATGTAGTTGCCAAGATAAGGGACTATACAATACTGATCGGTTGCAATCTGATCAGCTTCTTCAATCAATAAACCTAGTTTCAGAAGATCAGAAACTACTGAAGGTGAAACAATTTCTTCCAAAGACCTCCTTGAAACAGGCTCTACCAAGCAGAAAAGCTTTACCAGAAGCTCTACGTTAGAACCAAAACTCTTAAGTCTGTTAGCAAAGCTATGCCCATAGTATACAAGTCCTGGTTGACGAAAATAGTAGCCAGGCAATTTTAGCTCTCTCACAACAAGGTCAAACTGGTACTCTAAAAGGTTTTTTCTTAACTCGACAATTGCTCGATCAAAACTTTCATTATAAACAATCATTGAAATCCTCAAGAATTTGGTGGCTTTGATGTCTTTTTGGCAAACTGAGTCTAGCATGCTAATGCTGAGTAGTTAGTAGAATTCTTGCTTGCTAGCTGAAAGCTCTATGGCTTAAAATAGGACTCTCTCTTGATAACTATTCAATTTAGACAAGCCTTGAAATTTGTAAGTGAAGGCTAAAAACTATAATCTCAGTTATCTAATCTTGTTCTATTAAAAAAGTTTAACTTGGAGGAAATATAATGGAAAACAGAGATGGAGAAGTAGTAGACAATCAGGAAGTAAACCCAGAGTCTACAGAAAAGATACGCGAAGGACTCAAATACCTCACCGATGTTGTAGAAGGGAAAGTAACTCTTCAAGAAATATCTGGCATTAAAGACGAAGAGATAAATGCTATCCTTGGCATTGGTGCCCTGATGTATCAGCAAGGCAGATGGGTCGAGGCTGAAGACCTTTTCCGTGGAGCCGCTATGCTCAACAGAAAGAATGCTATGGCACATTCAGCACTTGGCACAGTTTTGACAGCCGCTGGCAAGTATGACGAAGCTCTCGACGCACTGAGCGAAGCTCTCAAACTCGACCCAACAGATATCGCAGCTCTTGTTAATCGTGCTGAAGTCTTTCTTAAACTGACTATGTTCCAAGAAGCCAGTGACGATCTGAAGAAGGCTATAGAGCTTGATCCAAATCAGACCAATCCAGCAGCTAATCGCGCTCGCGCAATAGTTGTTGGAATGAGCGAATTGATCAAAGAGCTTCAAAAGCAGATAGAACAGCAGCAATCGGCTGAAGCTTAAAAACAGCATTAAAGATCTCTAAGCTTTATCTCATAGCGATTGTTGGCTAGATCTGTGTTTGTTTTAAAAAGTCATTCTTTGGAAAGTCGAGGGGTAAGTAGTGTTTGAAGAAATCTCTAACAGCCTAAAAGATATAAAATCGGAATTGATGGCTGGTAACATCTCTGGTGTCATAACCCAGTACAGTGACATTGTCATGGCAGGTCTTATACTGATGATACTGACACTGATGATACTTCCCATACCAACTTTCTTTCTCAGTTTCCTGATCGTAGCCAATCTTACACTAGCTTTTGCTATT
>JAEUQL010000834.1 GCA_016789295.1 Blastocatellia bacterium
AAATATATGTTGACCGTGAGCTACTGCCCCAAATTAACGCCAATTGTGATTTCCGGGAGTTGTTCTTTGCTCTAGGTCTCAAAGAAGCCAAAGGAAGTAAACCATATAACTTGAAAGCTATTTCCCCTTTTAATCCTTCCGAAACTAAACCAAGTTTTCACATTTCTAGAAAAGGTTTTTTCTGTTTTAGCTCCAACAAGGGGGGAGTTTTATTGATCTCGTCTGTGAAATAAAGGGCTTGGGCTTATATGACGCTGCCCGGTGGCTAATTGAGCAAAATTTATCTGGATACGTTAAAGAGTTCAAAGATCGGGGGCTGGTCACGGTTGGCCGGGTACTTGCTGGAGGTTATGCCGGGGCTTCCGGAAAAATACAAAATACCAAAAGCGGAAGTGGATTTATTGAAGATTCAACACTGAAAGAAAAAAACGGGGAAAATTCCAGCAATGAAAAGAAAAAGAATCTTCAGACCGCTTTTTCACTTCTCCCCTACTTGAAAGAAAGAGGCACACATCCGGAGTTTGTACGCCGGGGAATATCAAAAAACACTTGTGATTATTTGGGGGCTGGATACTTGGCTAAAGGCAATGGGGCAATGGATAAAAGGCTTGTCTTTCAGATCCGCTCTGTAGAAACTGACTCCGGTGGGGGTCTCGTTCCGGTCATCTTGAACCATATAGGCCGGGCAACTACTGAAAACCAAGAGACAGAAAACGGCAAATGGCGGCACTATCCCGGATTCCAAAAAACCCTTGAAATTTTCAATATAGACAAAGTGCTTTTAGACCAGAAAGCCATTGATCAAGCCAAAGAGACCGGGCGCGTGGTGATTGTCGAGGGGGTCTTTGACGTTGCCAAGGTTATAGAAGCGGGGCTTTATAACGTTGTGGCTACCTTCGGGGCATATATGGATCAAGACCAGCTTCCACGCTTAAAGCTTATATTTGAGCAATAAGGTTAAACAAGAAATTAGGCAAACAACGATGACGAGAATGCTCAATCTGAGAAATATTCTTAAGCTGGTCGTTAACAGTCTCAATGATAGCGCGTTTACGTAAGTAAACTTTATCGATGAGAGGTAAGAGTTTATTTTTCATGTTAGTTCTTACTCTAGTAATAAGCTGCAAGCCATTGTCAAAAAGTAACTGAAAAAGTTGTTGTGTAGCCTTTATCACCAAAGAGTTTACCCCAAAGACCTTTAGTGACTTTCTCAACAACTTCTCGATCATCAACATTTCCAGTAGTTAAGCGTACTCCAAGTATTTGACCTTGGTCATTTAACACTATTGAAGCCATAAAACCAATCTACTGATGTTTTTCCCCTCTTTGCAGAACTTTTAAAGACCTTATTAGAATGGATTCTACGCTTATGACATACTTTAATACTAGTAGAATCTATAAAGCTTATTGCTGTACAATTACCAAACCTCGTTTCTAGATAACTAGCCAAAGCTAACAATGCTCTCTTTTGTAACTCTACAAATCTGTTGTAACTTACCAATTTTGGAAATGCCCACATTAAATGTTTCATTACTGTATAGTAGTCCTTAAATGTTTTGTATCCTGATTGATGGAACCATACCATTAACGTCATTATTTCACT
>JAEUQL010000835.1 GCA_016789295.1 Blastocatellia bacterium
CCGATTTGAGCCATTTTCTTATGTACTATGATGTTATCGATGAAGAGCTAACACAGTATGAGCCTGTGATGGTGAAAGATGCTGGAAGTGCTCAAGATCTATGTCCGCCCAGGATCTTTGGAGTTTCACCTTTGAATTAGATCTATTAATTCTTCTATCTCTTTTGTAGAAAAATTTACTTTCAATAGCCTGTTCTTACTTTCTACTTGTAAGTTCAAAAGAAGCTTTCTTTGCATCTCTTTTGCTTCTAGAATCTCTTTTAAGGCTTCATCTTTTTTTCCTTGCTCATAAAGTGCTTCTGCCAATCCTTGCTTATAATGATGAAATCCTGCTATCTGCTTGTATCCTACTTCGGCCGCAATCTTTATAGCTTCTTTGTATGATCTTTCTGACTTATTAAAATCTTTTGCAAGTCCGTATATTTTACCTTCATATGCTCTTATTCGGAAAAGCTGTTGTTTCCTTGCCATTAAATCCAAAGTCTTTGCTGCATCTTTGACTTTTGCTTCTTCTATCAAAAACTTTGCTTCTGTAAGATTGCCTTTTTCTGCCAACAATGCAGCCAAAATACTCTTTGTTACAGCAGTATACCCATGAAGATTCTCTTTTTGAGAAACTCGAAGGCTTTCCCTTAAGTATGCCTCTGCTAGATCTGGCGTTTTCAAACCAAAGCTGGCAACTCCTGCACGATTTAGAAACTGACAGAAAAAGCCTGGATTTTGATATTCCAAACTTTTTATCACTCCTTCGGTACTTTTAATGAAAGTTATTTCTTCCACACCAGCAGCAGAATATACTTGTGATACTAACAACAAAGGATATAGCAAAAATTTACCTGCATATAGCATTCTACAAATTTCTAAGCTTTCTGAGGCTTTTTGAATACTTAACTGCTCTACCCCTTCAATTACTGAAATTTGACCTTGTTGATAAAGAAGCTGCGCTTTATTGAAAAGATAGCTCTTTTCTTCTGCTACCTTTAGCCAAGTATTAACTTCATTCTTTGCAGTGTTAACTTTATCTGCTTTTATTAGAAATTTAGCTAAAAGAAAAATAGTTCTTTGTATATCGCTTATTGCTTGGTGTTGTGTAAAGATATTTTTAGCCTTTTCTAGCTTATGTATTGACTCTTCAAACTTATCAACTGCTGCAATCTTTGATATTTCTTCAATTTCTTGTCTTGTATCCAACAACTGCTGGGCGGCATCAATAGAAACCTTTGAGTAGTATTCAACAGTATCAATGCCAACTCTCTCACCTGTATCTTTGAGCATCAATATAGCAATAGCTTTTGCAGTTTCTAGATTGTCTGTTGCTGCTACACTGTTTCCTTCTATGAAAGCTTTCAGATAGTCGTCTATCAATTTGTTAAGCCTTTCATAGCTTGTAGGCTCAACTGCTACTATCTCTGTTTGCTTTTGACGCACTGCATTGAGTTTGTCTTCTACTCTGGCTCTTGCTTCAATGTCTGTGCTTATTGTCAAGTACTGCTCATAGTCCGCAATAGCTTGACTAGAAAGATTCAGTTGTTCGGCAGATTCGGCTCTCAGCAAGATAGCATCGAGATCAAAGCGATTGTTTTTTAGCTTTTCA
>JAEUQL010000836.1 GCA_016789295.1 Blastocatellia bacterium
CAAGTATATATTCGTGCATACCAGCTTACAAAAAAAGATCTTTACAAAAGAGTTACAGAAGAGACTCTTGATTGGGTACTTACAGAGATGACTCATCAACTAGGAGGTTTCTACTCAACTCTTGATGCCGACAGTGAGGGTGAAGAAGGAAAGTTCTATGTTTGGCAGCAGAATGAGATAGAAGAGCTTTTGGGTTCAGATGCTGAAGCATTCATTCACTACTACGGTGTGACAGAAGAAGGAAATTTCGAAGGCAAGAACATTCTCTTTGTTGAAGAACCAATTTCAAGAATGCTCAGTGAAGTAGCCAAAGAGCAGAAGATGACAGAGGAAGATGTTTGGGAGTTGCTAAAACGCTCACGAAAAGTCTTGTTAGCAGAAAGGAACAAGAGAGTGCGCCCAGGTCTTGACGACAAGATCTTGACTGCTTGGAATGGGATGATGATCCGTTCGTTTGCTGAAGCAGGTCGCATTCTAAACAGAAATGACTACACAAATGCTGCAATTAAAGCTGCAAGCTTCCTGCTCACAACAAATCGTGAAGGTCAGAAGTTACTGAGAAGCTACAAAGATGGCAAAGCTAGATTTAATGCATACCTTGAAGACTATTCCTATCTGATAGATGGACTAATAGCTCTTTACGAAGCTACTTTTGATCTAAACTGGCTCAAAGAGGCAAGGAGTCTGGCCAAAGTGATGATTGAGCAGTTTTGGGATAATCAAGAGGCAGGGTTTTTCTTCACGGGTAGCGATCACGAAGAGTTGATAGCACGCAGCAAAGACTTCAGTGATAATGCAACGCCATCAGGCAATTCTGTAGCAGTTGATGCTTTGCTGCGTCTACATATGCTTTTCAATCAAGAAGAGTATGAAAGCAAAGCCGTGATGATACTGCATATGGTAAGCAAGCCCTTGGAACGTTTTTCAACGGGTTTTGGACATATGCTCTGTGCCTTAGACTTCTATCTATCCAGACCTAAAGAAGTTGCAATTATTGGAAATAGAGATAGTCAAGATACTAAGTTATTGTTAGATACTGTCTCTAGTAATTATTTCCCAAACCTAGTCTTGGTTTTTGCTGAACCAAATGACGAGGAAGCAAAGCAACTGATTCCGTTACTTGCTGACAGAAGTATGGTAGGTGGTAAAGCTACTGCATATGTTTGTGAGAGATTTGCTTGTAAGCAGCCAGTTACATCGGCTGAAGAGCTTTTGGAGCAGCTCAGATAATATCTTTTGCAAGACCGAGCCTGTTAAAAAACTGCTCGGTCTCTATCCATAAATCTTCTTGACTTATTGCCTCTATTTTTTCAGCTACATCATAAAGAAGTGAATAAGAACTTTTATCGGGATTGGTTTTAATCTGTTTGAGAAAAATGGACTGTCTAGCGTAAAAGCAGAGGTTATCATAATCAGATAAGACATACTGCCAAGAATCGATAGCATTCTTGTACCAATCAGCAAGAGGCTGTACTACCCAACAATCTTTATCAAATCCAATAGCTTTTCTTAGACCTACTACTTTTTGTCCATCGATTAGAGGACGGAAAGG
>JAEUQL010000837.1 GCA_016789295.1 Blastocatellia bacterium
CTTGTTATAGTTGCAACATTTTTCTTCTGCTTGATGCCTGTCAGAGCATTGGACAGCCAACACCAATCACCAGATACTACCACTACAAAAACAACAGCTAAAGAAGCTAAAACTGTCTACAACTTCAAGAACGGTGAACAACTTACCTATGCAGTAAAGTGGAGAGACTTGAGAGCTGCCAAGGTTCTGTTGCTAACAGAACAACTCAGCGAGAAAGAGAGCCTGCCAGCCAATCCTTACAAAGTAGAAGTGAAGATAGAGACTGTAGGGGTGGCCAAAAACCTTGTAGAAGTGCGAGACTCCTATGTAGCATACCTCAATCCAGAAACACGTTTTCCATACCGTGCTGAGCGCGATATAGTCGAAGGATTTAAAAAAGAGAAAGGTTCTGTAACTTACGATCAAGAAAAACTTGTAGTAGTAAACGAAAACAAGGACTCTTTCACTTTAATAGATAGATCTCACGACCTTGCCTCGATACTCTGGGCTATTAGGGCTATGGATCTCAAACAAGGAAATACTGACAAGTTTGAAGGCTTCAACACCGTTGAAAAGAAGCCCTTTACAACACACGTTGAAGTCGGCAAACGCGAAGAGATATCAACTACTGCAGGAACATTCTCTGCTGTAGAACTCATCATAAAGATGCAAGAAGGCAAAAAGGGTATAACCGATCCGTATTCAATAAGGATATGGTTAACAGATGACGAGAAACGTATCCCTGTTCTTATTACTGCACAACCACCTTTTGGCCAGATCAAGATGGAACTGATAAGCTCTGGAGATGAGGAAGATGAAGAATAAACTTAGAAAAAGAGTGGAAAAAAGATGTCAAATAGAGAAACAACAGATGTTTGGAATGAACTAAACTGGCGAGGACTTGTTTACCAAACCACTGATGCAGAACTTGGCAAAATGCTACAAACAGAGAGTTTTACTCTCTACTGTGGTTTTGACCCAACTTCAGACAGTCTACACGTTGGAAGTCTTCTTCCATTAACTACTCTTGCACGCTTTCAACGTGCCGGACATAGACCTATTGCTGTTGCAGGAGGAGCTACAGGTCTTGTAGGTGACCCAAGCGGAAAAAGCGAAGAACGTAACCTATTAACACGCGAGCAGATAGAGTCCAATATTGAAGGTATCCGTAAACAGATTGCAAAATTTCTAGATTTTGATAACTCTTCTGCGCTTCTGGTTGATAATGCCTCATGGTTAGATGGATTCAACCTGTTGAACTTTCTGCGTGATGTTGGAAAACATTTCACAATCAACGACATGCTCTCAAAAGACTCTGTTAAAAACCGTATGGAAAGAGGCATTTCCTACACAGAGTTCTCTTACATGCTGCTTCAAGCTTATGACTTTCTACATTTGAACAACGAGCATGGTTGCAAATTACAGATAGGGGGTAGCGATCAATGGGGCAACATAGTAGCAGGCATTGAGTTGACAAGACGTGTAGCACAAAAACATACTTTTGGTCTAACAATGCCTTTGATCACCAAGGCAGATGGTCAAAAATTTGGCAAAACTGCT
>JAEUQL010000838.1 GCA_016789295.1 Blastocatellia bacterium
TCCTATCTCAAACTAGCCACAGATGTTTCAAGTAGAGCAATGGCTGAAGGCAAGGTTACAAAGCTTCAAGAGGCTATCAACAACCCTATAAAACCAGAAGCTACATACTACGAAGAGTTCAACAGTTTCCTAAACTCTTATCTGCACTCTTTCATAGAAGGAAAAAGTGCACAAGATGAGTTGGAAACAGCTCAAGCTGTAGCAAAACTTATGCTGAAAAATACTAAAGATAAAGTAGGGGTAGATCAGGTTGAGTTTTATTCAAAGCTTTCAGTTGATGCTGCAAAAGAGTTGCTAGAAGCACGTTTAGAAACAGAAGATTTATCAAAGGTTGTAGCAATTGATCATTTTCAAGACTCTATCAATAAACTTTACAAAGTGAAAGAGGTTTTTGTTAGACATCGTGCAACTGCAGACGCTCAAATAGTATCATTTTTACTTGCCAAGTTTCTTTCAAAGGCTGGAAATCTTCAACAAGCGAGACTAGAGGTGGATAGCCAGCAAAATTTAGCAAAAGAGAAGCATTATCTTTTCAACTATGCCCAACAACTTCTTTGGGATGCTCAACTTAATGTTTTGGAACGCAAGGAGCAAGAAGTGGTAAGGAAGCTTCAAGAATCTATTGATATATGTCAAAAGATTGATGCTGAGAAATTTGCTCTCAATCCGCTACTTTTGATTTCTCAGGTTTATGTAGCTGCGGGTGAAGATCAAATTGCTTTTGTTGGAAGCATTGAGGGTTTAGTTAATAGTTTGAAGCAGAACCATGCTGCTTTTTCTTCACAGTTTTTGCAGAATGCTGGTCGTGCAGCAACAGGGCTTGACAAGCCATATCTTGCAATAGAGTACCTAGAGACATCTGTAGAGGTTTCCGAAAAAGAAGAGTTATGGGGATATAGTTCTGTTTTGAAGGCAAATTTGGCAGCCGTTTTGGCTCAACATGGCAATCTGAAAAGAGCCATTAGTTTGATTGAAGAAGCTAAATCAATAAACCTTGGAAAAACTACAGACTTGTCATCAAAAAAGCAGCAGTTAATGCATATAAACCTTTATGAAGGAAAGATATATGGATTAGCTAAACTCTACACTAGATCAGAAGCTGCTTATAGAAGCTTTATAGCAATGTCTGAGGAATTTGGATATAAAAATATGTTGAATATTGGACAAGCCAGAAAAGGTCTTGGAGAGGCATTGCTTGGACAAAAGAGGGATCGTGAAGCTTTAGAACAACTTGAAATGGCTCAAGAGGAGCTTGAAAAGCTCCAGCAAGGTTTACACCCAAAGAATAAAAATCCTTTTCTCGATTATTCTTTCTCAGGAAAAGATATAGAAGAGTTAATAAAGTTAATTCAACCCTGATTCACTGAAAGTTTTAGGAAGACACATCACACCACCACCACCGCCAAAAGTTTGCTTGATAGCTATAGGCTCATATTTTGTTAGTTTCTCATCGATGATGTCATAGTACATCAAGAAGTGATTCAGGTTGGCCATCTCTGGTGGTGGCAAGTTGTAAACGGTGACTAAATA
>JAEUQL010000839.1 GCA_016789295.1 Blastocatellia bacterium
GCAAAGTTTCTTCTTTCGGAAGGTTGAGCCTTATTAAGCCATCTCGAAACAGCGCATTTCTGGTGAGAGGAGCAGCTTTTCAAGGTCAAAGACCGCATATAGATGGCCTTGATATTCGCATACGCCTTGCATATACGAGTTTAAGGTTTTTTGTTGACCCAACTCGACTTTTTCTACTTCTTGCTCGGTTGTACGTATAAAGCCGTTTACTCTGTCTACAACTAGTCCAATAGTCAAATCTTCTTGCAACGACCTAACTACTAATAGTCGGTTTGTAGCACCTACTTCTGTGGCTTCTAGACCAAGAAACGTCTTCAGATCAACAACAGAAAGGATGTCTCCTCGTAGGTTCATAACCCCAAGTAGCCAAAATGGAGTGTTGGGAACAAAAGTGATGTTTGGCAGTAGTGCTATTTCTAGAACATTTGCAACAGGTAGAGCAAAGCCCCTTCCACCAAGAGTTACTCCTAGATACTTTATCTGCTCACTCTTTGCTTCAACAGATCCTTTCTTGATCTGTGAAGTAGGATGGGAGCCATTGAGTAGTGCACGAGTAGCAAAAGGAGCGTCTATCTTTGACACTATTTCACCAATAGGGTCACCTGCTACCTCTTCCAGAAGCGACTTGGTTGGAGTCTCTTCTTTCTCAGCTTCTATTGGAAATGTTACATCTACGTCTTCACCAACTAGCTCTTGAGTCTGATGAATTTCAGAAGTTTCAGAAATAGAGTATGTCGGTTCTGTTTCTTGTTGGTACTCATCAAGTAGCCCACCTTCACCGATGCTACTTTCCTGACTCTCCATTTGCCCTAAACTGTTCTCCAAGCTGGCATCTTCTGATATGAACCCCACTGCCAGATCGTCAAAGCTAGACGAAGTAGCAGGAAGGATCTCTCGTGTAGAGATAAGGTCTTCCAAAGCCTGCTCTTGTTCAGTCTTTGGTGTCTCTTCAACTAGCTCTTTCACAAAAGCTTCCTGCTGATGGGTAGCTATAAGTTCTTCAGCTATACCATTTCCATTCTGGTAACTATCAGCTAGAGAATGGACAAGTTCAGGAGGAAGCTCAAATGATGTAGACGGTTGTGTAGACATCGTCTGCGGCAAAGCAAACGGGTCTAGTTCGTCTGGGTTTGGTGCAAGCAAGTCTTGGGCAACAAGATTTGCAGAAAACGGATCGAGGCTTAGATCTTGTTTATCCTTCATTGGAGAAAAAGATCCTTTCCTAGAGTCTTTTTATGACTCCTAAAATAGAAAAACTGAAAAACATGCTTACGTTAGAGTTGGCGCGAGATAGCGGCCAATAACTCTTGCTCTTTGAAAGGTTTTGTCAAGTATTCGTCTGCCCCTTGAGCTTTACCCCAGAACTGGTCACTCTTCTGGTTTTTACTTGTGAGCATAACAACTTTTATGTCTTTTGTGTTAGGAAGTGTTTTCAGTGAACGACAAGTCTCAAAACCATTCTTCTTGGGCATTACTACATCTAAAACTATTAGGTCTGGTTTTTCTTGACTG